>NZ_DDOI01000101.1:17078-30726 GCF_002341575.1 Marinobacter sp. UBA2498
GCAATCAAAGTCCTCCTCGTGCAGTGGCGGTAACTCTCCGTTCTGGTATTCACTGTTCACCTTGCGAAGCGCCTTGCACATATTCTCGATGCGGTCGTCCACCGCATGCATGTGATCAAGCAGCGAACGCATGGCCCGAGCTACAGGATCCGGCATTTCTTCCGTTACACCATAGGCGTCGAAGCCCATGCGCTCTTCCATCTCTTTGCGGCGCGCATCCTCCTCACCCTGGCGCTTGACGATGACACGTCCGGGAATGCCCACCACCGTTGCACCCGCCGGTACAGCCTTGGTGACCACAGAGTTGGAACCGATCTTGGCACCCTCGCCTACTTCAAAGGGACCGAGAATCTTCGCTCCGGCACCAACCACCACACTGTTTCCGATCGTGGGATGTCGCTTGCCCTTGTTCCAGCTGGTTCCGCCAAGGGTTACGCCCTGGTAAAGCGTAACGTCATCGCCGATCACCGTGGTCTCGCCAACCACGACACCCATGCCATGATCAATGAAGAATCGGCGGCCAATCGTTGCACCCGGATGAATCTCAATGCCGGTAAGCCAACGGGCGATCGTCGAAATGGTCCTCGCAAGCCATTTCAATCCCAAACTCCACAACCAATGGGAAAACCGATGGAAAAGCAGTGCGTGCAAACCGGGATAGTTGGTGAGCACTTCAAAGGTATTCCTGGCGGCGGGGTCCCGATGGAACACGCTGTTAATGTCTTCCCGCAAACGCTCAAACATGGCCATTGTCCTGTTCCGTCGCCGCAGTATCGGCCTCGGTTGATTTGCTGTTGTTCCGTGTGCCCGACGCTTTCTGCACAGCGGTGAGGATGCCCCGGAGGATATTGATCTCCATCTGATCAAGTCTGGCTCGCTGGAACAGCCGCCGCAAGCGCGTCATAAGCTGCCTGGGGTTCTCCCGCCGATGGAAATCAACATCGATAAGCACCTGCTCAAGATGCCCGAAGAAGCCCTCAACATCGTGGACTTTCGCCGGCGGCACATCCCATCCTTCGTCCCCGGGCCGGGTCATCGACTTTAAGTATGGGCTTCCCTCACCGCCTTCAAGGCTTCGGAGGTAATACATCCGCAATTCATAGCACATGACCTGCACCGCCATGGCCAGGTTGAGAGAGCTGTAATCGGGATTGGAGGGAATATGAATATGATAATGACAACGCTGCAGCTCATCGTTGCTGAGACCATGGTTCTCCCTGCCGAACACCATGGCCACCGGGCCACTGCCGGCGTGCTCTGCGGCCGCGGCCGCAGCCTCGGGCGGGGCGCACACCGGCCAGGGGACTTTTCTGCCCCGGGCACTGGTACCCATTACCAGAACGCAGTCGGCAAGCGCCTCATCGAGCGAAGACACCACGTGGGCGCTATCAAGCACATCTGAAGCCCCCGCCGCACGGGCGTATGAAGCCTCGTCCGGAAACGAAGACGGGTTGACCAGCCACAGGTTGCCGAGCCCCATATTTTTCATGGCACGGGCGACTGCGCCGATATTGCCTGAATGGGATGTCTCAACCAGAATGATCCGGATCTGATCCTTAAATGTCTCCGTCCCTTCCTGTGGAAGTGCGCTTTTGTGCATGTTAAGCAGGCCCAAGGTTATTAATCAGGGCGGCAATGATAGCAGAAAGCACCGCCATCCTGCCCCTCCGGAGAACCCGTAACCTCTGGTTATCCGTGCTATTGCTGAGTCAAAAAACATACAAGCGGGGTGATCTTTTGCTATCATACCGGGCCTTCACACACCCGGATAATGAACACTCAGATGCAACCAGCTATTAAAATGGCCCTGCGCGTCGCGCGTCAGGGGTCCGATTATCTGAAAGCCCATTTCGAGCGCCAGGAACCCACCGGCAAGGACGACTCTGAACGCCGTCGTCAACTGGAGCGGGTTGAGCAATCTATATACGATAATTTTGCTGAACAGCTTGAAAAGGCCTACAAGGACCACAGCATCGCGCCTCTGAACGAAGCGAATGCCGGAACCAGCGAGAAAAGCTGGCATATTTTCCCTGTTCTGGGCCGTGAGAATTTCCTGCGGGGCATTCCCGAGTTCGCTCTGGCCCTGTCCCAGAAAAAGAATAACCGCACTGAAAACCTGCTCCTGGTGAACCCTGTCACGGGCGAAGAGTACTCCGCCAGCCGTGGCCATGGTGCTGCCCTGAACAGTCGCCGGGTTCGCGCCTCTGAAATCAAACTGCCAGAGAAAGCAGCCATCGCCACCAACCTGCTGGACCAGGCCCGCAAGAGCGAAGACCCTATGCTCTGGGGCGAAATGGCCGCTGTACTGGCGCGGGATTCCGGCATGTTCCGCACATCCGGCTGCGTGGTTCTGGACATTGCACGGGTTTCTGCGGGACTGATGGACGCGGCGATCATTTTCCGCCCGGAAGCGTCCGATCTGGATCTTGGCGTGACACTCGCCATGGAATCCGGCGCACTGACCGGTGACTTCTCCGGCAACCCGTCTACCGGTAACGCCCGCCAACTGGTCGTGGCGAATCCGAAACTGTTCCGCGAAGTCCTGAAAGTACTGCATCCGTTCCGGGGCCGCCTGCCTCGCTGAGGTTTCCGGTTCTTACGGACACAAAAAAACCGCCAGCATTCTGTGGCGGTTTTTTTGTGTCCGGAATTGGCCAGAAGTACCGTTACATCCGGTTCAGCCACTCCGGTGGCTGCTCTTCTTCTTCGGCATTTTCCGCGCCTTCTTTTGCCGGCACGATCAGGTCATCTCGAGACACGCCCATCACCATCAGCAGATTCGCAGACACGTATATGGAAGAGTAGGTACCGACAACCACACCAATAATCAGAGCCAGGGCGAAGTTGTTGATTGCCTCACCACCCAGAAAGTAGAGCGCAAACAGCACCACAAGAGTCGTACCCGAGGTGTTGATGGTACGCGCGATCGTCTGGTGAATCGATTCGTTGATAATGTCCCAGGACTCACCCACGCGCATCTTGCGGAAGTTCTCCCGAATCCGGTCAGCAACAACGATGGTATCGTTCAAAGAATACCCAATGACCGCAAGCAACGCAGCCAGAACGGTAAGATCGAAGGTCCACTGGAATAACGCAAATACACCCAGAACGATAATGACGTCGTGAGCCAGAGGCACCACCGAGGCAATACCGAATTTGAACTGGAAGCGCATACCCACGTAAATCAGCACCACTGCAAGGGCAATCAGCAATCCGAGGCCACTGTCCTCCTTGAGCTCCTCACCAACCTGGGAACCGACAAACTCGGAGCTTACCAATTCCAGCTCCGCGCCCCCCTCCTCGAGGGTTCGGGTAACTTCAGGTGCCAGCTGATCATTGTCAGCTTCAGCCATGCGCACCAATACCGTGGTGTCAGCCCCGAAGTTCTGAACAGAAAACTGTTCGTAGCCGGCAGCCGTCAGCCTGGAGCGGATTTCATCCAGTTCCGGAGCCTCTGCATATTCAAATTCAACAGAGGTGCCGCCGGTGAAATCCATACCCAGGTTCAAGCCACGGATGGCCAACAGCGCGATAGACACAACGATCAGCGAGATGGAAATTACGGAAGCAATCTTCCGCAAACCCATAAAATCAAACGGTTGCTTTTGATCTTCAGACATTGGCGAGCTTTCCTCCGATCGACAGCTTCTCGACCCTGCGGCCGCCGTAAATAATGTTAACGATGCTCCGGCTGACCATCAGGCCAGAGAACATCGACGTCAGAATCCCGATGCAGAGTGTCACCGCAAACCCTTTCACGGGGCCGGAACCCATTGCGAAAAGAATCACGGCAACCAGCAATGTGGTGATGTTTGCATCAAAGATGGAAACAAAGGCTCGGGAATAACCGGAGTTGATGGCCGTCTGGGGCGGCACGCCCGATTTCAGCTCTTCCTTTATCCTCTCAAAGATAAGCACGTTGGCATCCACCGCCATACCGACGGTCAGAACGATACCGGCGATGCCTGGCAGGGTCAGTGTCGCCGAGAGGATCGACATGCACGCAACGAGCAGCATCAGGTTCAGTGTCAGCGCAATGTTCGCTACCACGCCAAATCCGCGGTAGTAGACAAGCATGTAGAGCAGCACCAGCCCGAAGCCAAGCGCAACGGACATCATGCCGGCGTCTATATTTTTCTGGCCGAGGCTCGGACCAATGGTCCTCTCCTGAACAAAATACATCGGGGCGGCAAGTGCACCGGCGCGCAAGAGCAGCGCCAGTTCTGCGGCTTCCGGAATGGAATCAAGCCCGGTGATCCGGAAACTGCTGCCCAGAGCGGATTGCACTGTGGCAAGGCTGATTATGCCTTTCTCCACAACGCGGTTCTCCACCTCCTGAGGCTCGCCGTCTACCATTCTGGTTTCGGTTTCCGTGCGGTACTCGATGAACAGCACGGCCATCCTGCGGCCAATAGCATTGCGGGTGGCCCGGTTCATCAGGTCGCCACCGACGGAATCCATGGTGATATTGACCTGGGGTTGGCCGTTTTCGTCAAACGCCTGCTGGGCATTGGCCACGTTGTTACCGGTCGCGATCACCTCCTGCTCGAGGCGCGCGGTGCGCTGTGGCTGATCCCGGAAACCAAACTCCTCGGTCTCGCTGCTGGGGGCGTCCTGGCGGGCCTCCATGCGGAACTCAAGGTTCGCGGTTGCACCAAGTACGCGCTTGGCCTGTGCGGTGTCCTGTACGCCAGGCAACTCAACAATAATCCGGTCGGCACCCTGTTGTTGAACGAGGGGCTCAGCAACACCGAGCTCATTCACCCGGTTACGGATCGTTGTGAGGTTCTGCTCCAGAGCATAGTCCTGGATCGCAGTGACCTCAGCCTCGGAGAGCGTCAGGACGAGGAGGAATTCATCACCCTCGCTCTGCTCATCGAGAAGGAATTCGTTGTACTGGTCACGCACCATGTTGAACGCTTCGGTGCGGGAGGCTTCATCACGAAAGCTGAGAACGATCTCGCGGTTATCCTGAACATCTCCGCCACGATAGCGGATCCGCTCTTCCCGCAACTCCCGCTTGATCTGGCCAGACATGGCATCCAGACGCTGGCTGACTGCGGTTTCCATGTCGACTTCCAACAGGAAGTGGACACCGCCACGAAGGTCCAGACCCAGCTTCATCGGGCCGGCACCCAGGCTCTTCAGCCAACCGGGCGTGGAGGCGGCCATATTCAGTGCAACCAGGTATTCGTTTCCAAGAGCAGCCTGCACCAGGGGACGGGCCTGCAATTGGTCTTCAGAGTTGGTGAGACGGATCAGAGCATCCCGATCCTGAAGAGTACTGCTTTTCACCTCGATGCCCCGGCTTTCCAGCACACCAACGGCCCTGTCGAGCACACCGGCATTCACCGCGGTGCTACTGCGGGCGCCGGTAATCTGGATGGCGTAGTCGTCGGGGAAGAGGTTGGGCAAAGCGTAGATAAACCCGATCACGAGCGCGACCAGGATAACCAGGTTTTTCCAAAGCGGATACTTGTTCAGCATGGGATCCCTTGTAGCCGGCCTAGCGGCCAGACTTGGTGTTTCAGCCAGGAAGATTCAAACCGGCCACCAGGGATGGCCGGCTAAATGGCCCCCGCTCAGATGTCCTTGAGCGTGCCCTTCGGCAGCGCCGCAGCAACGGCTACTTTCTGGACCTTGATCTCTACGTTGTCAGCAACTTCCACAACGATGAAATCGTCAGTCACCTTGGTAATTTTGCCGGCAACACCACCAGAGGTCACAACTTCATCACCTTTATTCAGGCCGGACATCAGAGCCTTGTGCTCTTTCGCACGCTTGGACTGCGGGCGCCAGATCAGGAAGTAGAAAATCAGGATGAAGCCGGCGAAAAAGATCACCTGGCCCATAACACCCATTCCCTGAGCAGCCGGGTCCTGCGCCATGGCAAGAGCAGGCATCAGAGCCAAAAGGCCGGCAACGAGCATTTTAATAGCTTTCATTGAATATCTCCGTTGGTTTAGCGAATAGATCAAACATTGCCCAGGGGCGGAACGGTCTCTCCGCGCAGAGCATAGAAGTCGGTTACAAAGTCCGACAATGTACCTGCTTCAATGGCCCCACGCAATCCAGCCATCAGGTTCTGGTAGAACCGGAGGTTGTGGATGGTATTCAGTTGTGAGCCAAGCATTTCTCCACATTTATCCAGATGATGGAGATAACTTCTCGAAAAATTCTTACAGGTATAACAGTCGCAGCGATCGTCCAGCGGCGCGGTGTCATGACGGTGCCGGGCATTGCGGATTTTTACGATCCCGGTTGACGTAAATAGATAGCCATTCCTGGCATTGCGGGTAGGCATTACACAGTCGAACATGTCGACACCGCGACGTACCGCCTCGACGAGATCTTCCGGCCGGCCCACGCCCATCAGGTACCGCGGCTTGTCTTCCGGCATTTTCGGCGGCAAGTGGTCGAGAATCCGGATCATGTCTTCCTTGGGCTCGCCAACCGACAGACCGCCAATGGCGTAGCCATCGAAGCCGATCTCTGTAAGCCCTTCCAGAGAGCGGTCCCTCAGGCCTTCGTACATACCGCCCTGAACGATGCCGAACAACGCCGCAGGATTCCCCTCGTGGGCATCTTTGCTCCGTTGCGCCCATCGCAGCGACAGTTCCATGGAATCTTTTGCCTGACGCTCGGTGGCCGGATAAGGCGTACACTCGTCAAATATCATAACGATGTCCGACCCGAGATCCCGCTGCACCTGGATCGCAATCTCCGGTGACAGCTCCACCGGCGAACCATCTACCGGAGAACGGAAGGTAACCCCGTCCTCGGTGATCTTGCGCATCTCACCCAGACTGAACACCTGGAAACCGCCGGAGTCGGTCAGGATAGGCCCATGCCATTGTGTGAAATCGTGAAGGTCGCCATGGGCCTTGACCACCTCAGTACCGGGCCGAAGCATCAGGTGAAAGGTGTTCCCCAGAATGATTTCAGCACCGATTTCGTGGATATCGCGGGGCAGCATACCCTTGACCGTGCCGTAAGTGCCGACAGGCATGAACGCGGGGGTCTCAACGGTTCCGCGGGGAAACGTCAGCCGGCCACGGCGGGCGCGCCCATCCTCGCCCAGTTTTTCGAACGACATGAAACAGGTTTGTGTCACAAAGCCTCCCCGGCATTATCGTTACCGGCTTCATTGGATTCCACGGTCGCCCCGAGCAACATGCCCCGGCTGGGTTCCTGACCGTTGATAAACATGGCGTCACCGTAACTGAAAAAGCGGTAGCGTTCCTTTACCGCTTCCCGGTAGGCCGACATGACGTTGTCATAGCCGGCAAACGCGCTGACCAACATGATCAGGGTGGATTCCGGCAAATGGAAGTTGGTGATCAGGGCATCCACGGTCTGAAACCGGTAACCCGGGTAAATGAAGATGTCGGTCTCGCCCGTGAACGCCCTCAGGCGACCACCACGGCTGGCCGACTCAAGGGAACGAACCGACGTGGTACCTACGGCAACCACACGCCCTCCCCTTGCACGGTTTCGTTCGATGGCGTCGACGGCATCCTGGGGAACGTTCACCACCTCACTGTGCATGGTGTGATCCTCGATTTTATCGACCCGTACCGGCTGGAATGTGCCGGCACCGACGTGCAGGGTCACAAAGGCACTTTCAATGCCGCAGGCGGCCAGTTTCTCCAGCAAGCCCTCATCGAAATGCAGACCCGCCGTGGGGGCGGCTAAGGCGCCTGCTTCCCGGGCGTAAACGGTCTGGTAGCGTTCCCGATCGGTGGATTCGTCCGGACGGTCCACATAGGGCGGCAGTGGCATGTGGCCAATCCGCTCGAGCACCTCAAGCACTGGCTCCTCAGACTCACAGACGAGATGAAACAGCGCTTCGTCCCGCCCCGCCATTCTCAAAGAAGTGCCATCCTCAAGGATAACCTTCTGCCCCTGTTTCAATGCTTTTGAGGCTCGAACATGGGCGATGATGTCATGTTCTCCGGTTACCCGCTCAACCAGAACTTCTACCTGCCCACCGGTCTCCTTCTTGCCAAAAAGGCGCGCAGGGATCACCCGGGTGTTGTTAAACACCAGCAAGTCGCCGGGTTGAAGCAGCTCAGGGAGTTCACTGAATATTCGGTGGTCAAGCTTGCCAGAGAGGCCGTCGAGACAAAGCAGCCTGGACGCGCTGCGATCCTTGAGTGGATAGCGGGCGATCAATTCGTCCGGCAGGTCAAAATGAAAATCGGAGACATTCATGGAATGGACTGTTAACGACGCCGAAGAAAAGAAGATGGTAGCGGCGGGCGGACTCGAACCGCCACGGGTTTTACCCCAACGGATTTTGAATCCGTCGTGTCTACCAATTTCACCACGCCGCCATCGGAGAGTGTTGGGGATTATACTGAGCTAAATCGCGAAAGCAATAAGCCAGCGGACACAACTGCCCGCCGGCTCAGAGTTTTACAATCGATCGAACAGTGACAGCTGCGAAACCTGGGCAAACGACTGCTGGGCCGCCTGCAACACGAAGCTCTGGAAACTCAGGGTGCTGATGGCCTCTGCGTAGTCCACATCCTGCAGCTGGGACCGTATTTCATTGCTGTAGACCGACGAATCCTCCAGGAATGACTTGGTCGATTCCACCGCGTTCATCCGGCCTCCCAACTCCGTCTGCTTGAGGATAATGCTTTCCTGGGCGTTATCGAGGTTGATCAGGGAATTAGCAATCAGGTCGTCGTACTGGGCCTGCCCATTCGGACTGCTCTTGTCGATGTTGTTCAAACCGGAAATCAGGTTCTCAATGGTGCCGAACACCGACTGTTTTTCGTTGATCTTCAGCGTAAACACATCCCCCGCACCAGGCACAGCATCAGTAATTGTTGCCTCTACACCCGCAACTGTGAACGGCTCGCCGCTCTCGTAAACAAGGGGATCAACCGACAATGGATTTCCTTGGCTATCAAACGCCCTTAACTCCGGTGGATTCGGCGCTCCAACGTCGACGACCTCCACTGTAATATCGTCCGGGAACGAGTTGGGGTAGGCGGCAGCCAGATCTGCCTCGTTAACCAGCTTGACGCCTGAAATAGAAGCGCCCGGCGTGCTCACCGTGCTGTGTTCGCCGGTGATGGCCGCAGGAACTCTTACGAAAATGTCCTTGCCGTTATCGCTGATCGGAACGGTGACACCATCATCAATTTCGAGGACTCGCTGGCCCTCGTCGCCCTGGTAAATCCAACTGCCTGAGGGATCCTGCTCAAAGGCCTTTACCGAGCCCTGGAATCCACTAAAGATGTATTCGCCGGAGGCATCACGGGTATTGGCAATATTGGCGAGCTGCCCCAGGCGTTCCTCCAGCTCCGAAGAAATCGACCGCCGGTCGTTGGCCGACAATGACCCATTACCCGCCTGAACCGTCAGCTCCCGGATCCGCTGAATCACATCGATCGAACTTGAAAGAGCATTTTCTTCCTGTTTCAGACGGTTGTCCGCCAGGTCGACGTTGCGCTGATAGGTTTCAACCCGCGAAAGCTCCTGATCCAGCTTCAGAATGCGCGCCGCAGCGACCGGATCGTCGGAAGGTTTGTTTACCCTCTGGCCAGTCGAGATCTGTTGCTGGGTGTTATTCAGGCTGGTATTGAGCTCCTGGAGCCGATTAATACCGCCTGAAAAAATCTGCTGTGATGAAATTCTGATCATGTCACATCACCTCAACCGTTACCGGAAACTCTGTAACAGGGTATTGAACAAATCCTGGGCTACCGACATTACCTGGGCCGAGGCATTATAGGCGGCCTGATACTGGATCAGGCGCCCGGCTTCCTCATCCAGGTTAACGCCGGATACAGATTCCCGCTGATTGGTCGACTGCTCCAGAAGGGTTTTGCCGGCATCCACATCCAATTGGCTCTGGCGTGTTTTAACACCGATATCCTCAACAAGCCCCGCATAGCCTTCGGAAAAGTTCTGGCTACCACCATTCAGCGTGTTGGCCGTGCCAAGCGCCGCCAGCAGTTCCGCATTCCTGTTGTCCGAAACACCGTTGGAGTTGTAATTGATCTCGAAGGTGTCACCGTCAGCCGGCTGGCCCGTTATCTTGAACTGAAAACCCTGGTACTCGGCACCATCCGCCGGATTGTCGCTGAACAGCTCATTGGCAACGCCCGGCGTGTAGGGCCGGTTTGCCGGACCTATCGGGTTTCCACCGCCGTCCGTAACCGTGAACACCAGGCCGGTTCCCGGATCGTCGAATGTTACGGTAATTGGCCCGTTCGCCAGTTGCCCGGTCGATTGGAACGCGGGCAACAGGGAGTTGGTGAACGGGTTCCTGACGTTAAGCATGGTGCCCTGATCAATCTTGCCGGTTCCGATATTGTCATCGCCGGTGGTAGCACGAACCGGACTTGCGAAAGCCAGATCCTCCTCCCGATTGACCACCAGCCCAATGCTCTCCGCCGCATTCCGGCTTGGTTGAATCAGATATTTGTCTCCGGCATTGAACGTGCCGCCCTCCACCCGGATGTTGAAACCGGGCATGGAAATCTCAGACTGGGGCGGATCGGGCAACCGGCCCTGATTGACGGTTCTTCCAGTACCCTGATCAATCAACTCGTAGCTTCGCCCATCGCCACTGAACTGGAGAGTCCAGCGGCCTGCCGGAAGCGCCGAACTGTCGGTTATCTCGACGGCCAACTGTCCGTTGGTCGAGGGCGCGTTATTTCCGTTGGGGACCACGCGGCTCCGTTGCGCCTCGAGCGAATTGATATCTGTGAAGAACAGCCCACCGAGTTCGCCCTCCAGATCCATCCCGATTTCATGCTGGTGATTCATGGTGTCGGAGAGGGCAATGGCAATCCTGCCAAGCTCATCGAATGCCGGTTTCAGACCTTCGGTATCGAAACGCAGGAGGCCACCCAGCTTGCCGCCGGTGATCTGTTCATCAATATTGAGGAGGCGTCCACCGTTGCTCAGTGTGAACTCCAGACGTGTCGGATCTTCGGCATTTTCCCGGGTGCCGAGGGTCGAAGCGTTACTGCCAACCACCAGGGACAAACCGTTCGACAGAGACACGTTAACCTGGCTACCGTCTGCCGGGCTGACTTTTATGCTAATAAGCTCCGACAGCTGCCGCAGTTTCTCATCCCGCTTATCCAACAATTCATTGGGCATTTGCCCCTGGGCAATGCCCGGTGATTCTGAGATCGCCAGGTTCAGTTCCGCAATGCTCTTGAGCAGGGTATTGGCATCCTTCACGCCCTGCTGCATCTGGGTCTTGATGGATTCCCGCTGCTGAATGAATTCCTGGTTAAGGGCCTGGAACCGGTTAACAACCTGTTGCGCCTCGCTCAGAACCAGTTGGCGCTGTGGCAGAGACGTCGGATCCTCGGCTGCGTTCTGAAGGCTGGCAAAAAAGTTGTTCAAGGCATTGCTCAGGCCCGTGTTTTCGCCCCCCAGAAGGTTATCAAGCCTCGAAAGCTCGGAGTTGAGGGCTTGCTGCTCGCCATACAGCGTGCTGTCTTCCCGCACCTGCTGAACCAGGTATTCATTGGCCAGGCGGCGAATGTCCGCAACGCTTACGCCGCTACCAATGGTGCCGGCGCCAGTGCGCTGACCTTCCTGGGTTTCAAACAGCACTTCCTGGCGACTGTAACCAGGCGTATTGGCGTTGGTTATATTGTTGCCTGTGGTATTCAGCGCAGCCTGTTGACTGAGGATGCCGGTCAGACCAATGCCTATCAGCCCTGCCATAAGGTTTACTCCTTCATCCCGTCACTGCCCATGGACAGTGTCATCAGTGAGTCACGGTTCATGATCTGGCGGATCTTGCTGCCGTAGTTGGGGTCGGTGGCGTAGCCGGCTTCCTGGAGTTTCTCTGCAAAGACTTCAGGCTGGTCTGCTACTGACAGCACTTCCCGGTATCGGGGATTGGATTCCAGGAACGAGATATAATCACGGAAGCTGGATTCGTAATCCCGGTAGGCCCGGAAGCTGGCCTGCTCTTTCATTGGCAGCCCTTCCCGGTATTCCGTGGTGGTGATGGATACCGCATCGCCCTGCCAGCGGCTATCCGCCTTGATACCGAACAGGTTAAAACTGGGCTCACCCTGCTCCCCGCGGATCATGTGCCGGCCCCAGCCGGTTTCCAGGGCGGCCTGGGCCACCATGAGTTTCGGATCAATGCCCGAATCGCGGGCAATCCGCTCGGCCACCGGCAGCAACTCGGTGACGAAGTGCTCCGGAGAATCAAACTGGTGCGGTAAATCCTGCGGGGTCGCGGTCACTGCCAAAGGCGCTTCCTCTGCCACAGAAGTCACCTTCTGCACCTGCTCCGGTAATTGGGTATTGAGAGCGGGCAGGCTTCGATCATAATCTGCAAGGCTCGCCTTGTGGCCAACAAGTCTGCCGCCTTCGTTATTCATGCCCGGAATCTGTTTGCCGAGTTGACGTACCAGTGCATCTGCGAGACCACTGCCCTTGCCACCGGCCATGGTCAGACTCATCTGGCTATCGAACATATCCCGGTAAAGCTCGGACTGATTACTCTTCAGGTAGTTGCCCTCGGAGAAGACGTCGCCGGCCTTGCGCATGGACTTCAACATTTCAGACAGGAACAGGCTCTCGAACTGGCGCGCCACCTCACGCAGAGCTGACTCTTTGTCAGTGCGAGCCTGGGCCTTCAACGCATTGAGACCGTTGAAGTCGGTGTAAACCTGGGCCTGTTGAACCTTGTAGTCCTGCATCATGCCACCTAGATAACAATCAGCTCGGCGCGCAGTGCACCGGCCTGTTTCAGGGCTTCGAGTACCGCCATTACGTCGCCCGGAGCCGCGCCCACCTGGTTTACGGCCTGCACGATCTCGTTCAGCGTGACGGCGGGGCCGAACTTGAACATCCGCGCCGGCTCCTCGGTAATGGCAATCTGGGAATCCTGCTCAATAGCGGTGTCGCCACCGGCGAACGGATTCGGTTGCTCCACATTGGGGTTTTCCTGAATGGTCACCGTCAGGTTGCCGTGGGTGACTGCCGCCGGACTGACCTGAACATTCTGGCCAACCACAATGGTGCCGGTACGGCTGTTGATCACCACTTTCGCGGCATCCTCGGCCGGATCCACCTCAATGTTTTCAAGGATCGACAGGAAGCTGACCCGCTGGGACGGATCCCTTGGCGCACGCACAGAAATCGACGTGGCATCGTGGGCATAGGCCATATCGGGGCCCAGCCGGTCGTTTACCGCTTCCACCACCCGACGTGCCGTTGTGAAATCCGGGCGCAGCAGATGGAAGGTAATGGTATCGCCCTGACTGAACGGCGAAGCGACCTCGCGCTCAATGGTGGCTCCGTTGGGAATACGACCAACGCTGGGAACGTTCACGGTGATTCGGGAGCCGTCCTGACCCTGGGCACCGAAGCCACCAACCACCAGACTACCCTGAGCCATGGCGTAAACATTATTGTCAGCGCCTTTCAGGGGCGTCATCAGAAGGGTACCGCCACGCAGGCTGTCGGCGTTGCCGATGGACGAGACGGTGATGTCGATTTCCTGCCCCGCCTTGGCAAAAGGTGGCAATGTCGCACTCACCGTAACGGCCGCAACGTTGGCAAGGTTCGGATTGACGCCTTCCGGGAGGGTAACGCCAAACTGATTCATCATGTTCCGGAAGGTCTGATTGGTGAACGGTGCCTTGTC
>NZ_DDOI01000101.1:30800-32405 GCF_002341575.1 Marinobacter sp. UBA2498
ACGGTGCCTTGTCGCCGGTTCCGTCAAGACCAACCACGAGTCCGTAGCCCACCAACTGGTTGTTCCTTACCCCTTTGATCCGGGACAGGTCCTTCAGCCGGTCCGCCATCACCGGTGCCGCACCCACCGTCAGGGCAAGTATCCAGACAAGAAAACGCCGCACGCTCATAGCAGCCACCACTCACTGTTAAAGAAACGGGCAAGCCAGCCCATCTGGTTGGCCTGGTCGAAGTCACCGGTACCGCCATAGGCGATACGGGCATCGGCAATACGGTTTGAGGCAACGGAATTGTCCGGCTGGATATCCCGGGGGCGAACCAGTCCGGTCAGACGGATGTACTCTTCACCATTGGTCAGCGACAGCCACTTTTCGCCCCGGATCCGCAACACGCCATTGGGCAGCACTTCAGTGACCGAGACGGTGATGCTGCCAGCAAGGCTGTTGCTCTGATCCGCGTCGGCCCTGGTTTTAAAATCGCGCTCATTGTTCAGTGACGTGCCGATCCCGAAGTTGCTCTTGCCCAGAATGTTTGGCTCCGGCAACTTGATTTCGTTATCCTTGATGATACGGGTGTCAGCATTCTTGCTGGCACGGGTGGACTCCTGGAGGGTCACTGTCAGTACATCACCCACGTTGAGCGCGACGGTATCCCCGTAAAAGTTATAGTTTCGGGAGACCTGGTAAATCGAACCAGACGCCCTGTCCCTCTGCATCATGGCCTGAGGGCGCACCGGTGCAAACTCGGGGTCATCCGGAATCGCCCGGGGCCGGCTCATGGCCGTGCAACCCTGTAGTAGGATCAGTACCACTAAGGTCGCCAGGGTACTGGCGCCCCGGTTTGTCCGGCTGGATGTCATCGGATTCACGACCTCACCTCTGGCGGCATTAGCCAATGTTGTTGGTAATGAACTGCAGCATCTGATCCGCTGTGGAAACCACTTTCGAGTTCATCTCGTAGGCGCGCTGGGTGGTAATCATGTTCACCAGTTCTTCCACGACCTCCACGTTGGAGGCCTCCAGGGAACCCTGTTCAATGGTGCCAAGCCCGAGCAGACCCGCCTGCCCCTCTATGGGGTTCCCGCTGGAAATGGTTTCCTTGAACAGGTTGTTTCCGATGGCCTGCAACCCCTGGGGATTGATGAAATCCACCAGGGTGATCTGGCCAACGTTCACCGGCGCTGCCTGGTCGTCCGTTATCGCCGTGACCGTGCCGTCGGTGCCAATGGTGATATTGGTGGCGTTATTGGGAACATTGATGGCCGGCTCCAGAAGGTACCCGTCCGGATTGACCACATCGCCGTTGACGTTCAGCTGGAACTGACCGTCCCGGGTGTAGGCAATCTGGCCATCCGGCAGCAGAATCTGCAGAAACCCCCGGCCGTTAATGGCCATGTCCAGCGGCTGCTCGGTAATCTGAAGGTTGCCCTGGGAGAACTGCTTGACCGTGCCCACAACCCGGACACCCGTACCCAGTTGCAGTCCGGAGGGCAGTTCGGAGTTCTGGGTGCTCAGGCCACCGGGTTGCCGGTTGATCTGGTACAGGAGGTCCTGGAAGACCGCCTTGTCCCGTTTGAAGCCGGTGGTGTTGACGTTGGCCAGGTTGT
>NZ_DDOI01000016.1:0-4485 GCF_002341575.1 Marinobacter sp. UBA2498
GGGAGCGTCCAAAGCTCGGCCGAGCGTTGAGGATGAAGCTGGATAAAAAAAACCTACCCAAAAATTCGGAAATTCAATGGATTGGGCGTGTTTCTGGGGAATTTTTCACGTTTGTCTGCCAACCCGCCCTTAGAAAATACGGAAAATAGGCAGATCACTCCTCAACCAACAGAGCAAACTGCGTGGAATACCTCATCACGATGTGGGATCTGGCTAGAGCCGGCGAAAAGCAAGGTGTTCTGTTTTTCATTGCCGTTTACTGCTTTTTGATCATGAGTATTTCGCTCATAGGCCAGTTGCGAATGCGGCAGTGGCCTTCAGTCACAGGCAAATTGCTGGAAGGCGGCCCCCGCACCATCGGCGGGAGCGATCGATATGACGCTGATACTCGTTATGTGGTCAGCGCCCTCTACGAATATGAGATCAGCGGTAGAAGGTATCAGGGCAAACGTGTCTCACCCTGGATCTTCGTCACCAATCGAAACGCCAAAGGTATTCTCGATCATCAGTTCAAAAGCGTGGATCGGCAGGGGGACTTGGTAAAGATTTTTTATAACCCAAACAATCCGAAGAAAAGCACGCTGTTGAAACCCGGAAAATTCGGACTCTGCATCTCTTTCGTGATTTGGATAGGTCCGATGCTTTGCTACCTTACCTCATACCATTGAAATCCGAGAGTAGATCTGACAGTTGAAACTGGAATCCTACTATTCGCTTTGCGACCACAGCGCCAGATTTTGCAGCGAGCGCGGTAAGCCTTCATTGAGCCTCAGCCAACGCCTTCTCGGTTTGCCCAAAGAAGCCGCTCAGTTGTCATTTTCTGAGCCGGTCACCTGAACGTGCCACTTATCGCCTGGCTGTGCAGACAACAGTAGTTTGGCGGTTCCGCTCTTATCGAGCTTTGTATGGTCCGCGGTGACTCGGATGCGGGTAAAGGGATTCGAGGGGTCCGGGTTGATCTCGGCGACAAATGGCTCGAGGTTTGGATTTTTTCGTTTGGGCTTAAAGCGAAGAGCCGTCGCCTGTTCATGCTCCAGACACTGAATGTAAAAGATGAGGTCGAGCGCTGACTCGCTTCGCCACTCCGTATCCATCACGGTCGCCACTTCCCAGTTGCTCATATCGGGTTCCAGCGCGATGCCAAAGGTTTCCGACAGCTTCTGCCACCAATGGCTGAACACGGCGGCGTCATTACGATGCAATTCGGTGGTCGGAATTCGCGGGTCCGCGCCCCGACGAAGCAGTTGTTGGGTCAGATGTTTACCAAAACCGCAAAAGTCTGCGTACTGCCGGTTTACCCAGAGCCAGCACCGCAAATTTTACCTGGTCCAGATTGATGCTCGACTGGTCGAGCGCCTGGGCAAAGGGACGCGCCTCGGTCGGCGCCTCTCCCTCACCAAATGTCGAGACAATAAAAATGTGGCGCCCGTATTGCTCCAGCGTCTCGGGTTCAATCTCCGCCAGATTTACCATATCGCACATGGATGAGTTGTGTTCATAGATCCGTGTTGCAAGGCCTTTTGCGGTGTCAGTCTGGCTGGCAAAGGCCAGAAGAATGCGCTCACCGTTGTGGAAACAGCGTTTTTCTCTGTCGGATGGGTCTGTCATTGCTACAAATATAGGGTGGAATCTCGCGCTTAGCCATATCCATTTGAACCTTTTAGACCGGGGCACCGTTCTTAACAGAACACTGGCGATCAACAGGGGGTTGAGCATGCGTATTCTCAAAAACAGCGTCTTGGTTTTGGCGACTACAGTTTCATGTGTTTTTGGGGATTCGCGCTTGGCGCCTCCAGCGCTGACGAGGTCAGAGCCAGCATGGACAAAAACGCTGCAAATCAGAAAGTTAGACTTAGTAGTACTCACCGTGGAAATTTAGCACTTACTGTTAAAAGTTTTAGTACTTACTGTGGTCGTCCACCAAACGCACAAAACAGTATTCAATCCCCAGCATCAAAGTGCGTATAATGTATATTATGTTAAATCTAGTATAGCAACACTCAAGCTCACATCAATACAGTCGTTACACTCTGTGCGCACCCAACTCACCTATCCGGCTTTCAGGTGTTCATTAATGAAGTGGTACCGGCTGTTTCTGTTTTCCATGTTATTCTCCCTGATGCCGATAAGTCCTGCGGCAGCTAATCAGGAAATCATCCGAGTCACCACCGGCCAGTGGCCTCCCTACCTGGATAAGGAAAGTCCGCACGGTGGTTTTCTGGCGCAGATTATTCGCGAGGCTTTTGACAGCGAAGACATACGCGTGGAGTTTTCTTTCTTTCCCTGGTCCCGAGCCCTGGCCCTGGTGAAGTCCAAGAAATACCAGGCGTCGGCGGTCTGGTCATGCACGGCGGAAAGAAAACGCGAGTTTCTCTATTCCGCGCCAATTTTGCCCTATCAATATGTGTTTTATCATCGGCAGGAAATGCCATTCGATTGGGATGCATTGCCAGATCTCAGTGGGAAGACTGTCGGACTTACGCAGGATTACAGCTACGGACAGACACTCAGCGATGCTATCGACAGTGGTCTGGTAAGTTCCGATGTCACCACGTCCGACATTGCCAATTTCCGGAAGCTGTTGCTTGAGCGGATCGATCTTTTTCCCATGGATCCGGTGGTTGGTGAAGCGATGATTGCCCATCACCTGGGGCCAGAAGCGGGAGCCCGGCTGGAGTTCCATCCAAGGCCGCTTAGAAGTGCTCTCTACCATCTCCCGTTTTCTCGTGACGACCCGGAGGCGGGCCGCCTCAAGCGGACATTTGATCGGGGATTGGCCAATCTGCGTGAAAGCGGCCGCTATCAGGAGATTATTGAAAATGCCCTGAATGCCCACAGTTCCTCTGCGGCGGCCGCAATACTGGAAGAAAAACTGGTGAACTGGGATGAAGATCCCAGTTCCTGTGGTTAAGAGTCCGTGTCGGTTTCCTCTACCACATTCTCGGCATGCCTCTTTGCCAGCTCTTCCAGCGTTATGTACTCACACTCTTTTTCAGCCATAAACGAGTCTGCCGAATCAATCAGGATGTTGTCATCGCGCATGAATCGGCGACCCAGCAGCGCCGGATAGGAGAACTTGCCGCGGTCTGTCAGTGAAAACTGCGTGGTATGGGTGGTTCCGGCAATGCAGAAGTCCATCATGACCACATATCGCTTCTGGGATGGCGCGCCTTTTCGTTTAATCAGAACTGTTCGCTCGACCGGCCGCTCGAACTCCAGAATGACGTCGTCATGGTCCAGTTCGCCCTCGGTCGGCTGGTCCTCGTGGTCACCCAGTGGAATCTGGAAACTGACCCACTCCTCTCCGTCGCGCTCAAAGCCCTCGATGTTGACCGCGTGCAGAGACGACGTTTTGGCGCCTGTATCGAGTCGCGCCTTAAGCCTCAGGTTGGTATCTTTCATGACTACCCATTCAACATAGCCAAGGGTTTCCGGCGGTCGCTGCTGGTTATTGTTGGCATCGGCCTCCGCAGAAACTGCCATCGCTGATGGAAAAACCAATGCCATAGCCAACAACGCCCTAATAACAAACCTCATTCAATACCTCCTGCAAATTCCTGTAAATCCGGGAAAAATGATAAAAAATTGTGCTCCAGTTCTTCGTGGTTTGCGCGGATTTCCGTGATCATGCCAGCGAAATCATTTCTGAACCGTATGCGCCCCGCAACGCGGTCCAGTGCCTTCCCGATGTTTTCAAGGTCCTGGTAGGCCCCGAACCAGTCGTTCCACACCATCATTCGGGTAACTCTGGCCATTTTTTCCGGCATTAGATGTTCTTTCTGCTGCAACTCGTTGTATATACCGCGAATAAACGCCTCTTGCTCAATTTCACTGAACCGGTCCCAGTGTTTGAGAAGAAAATGGTCATAGAGAATATCGAGCGCAACGCCGGCAAATCGACGACGTTGACGGGAGAAGACCTGTTTGCTGGCAAGTACGTCGGGGTGCTGGTCGGTGAAGCTGTCGACCGCCCGATGGTGGCGGACGCCCTGCTTCACCGGGTCCGGCAGCGTCGAGAGATCGACGCCCCGGGTAAAGTCACCGAGGATGCTCCCCACCCGAGCTTCAGGTGAGTCCGGCGCGAGAAATACATGAGCCAGATGGTTCAAACAGTCTCCCCGGTGGCCTGGTTTCAGAAGTTGAATTGAATACCGACGCCCAGACCATCGACTTCGGCATTACTGTCTTCATAATAACGCATGTATTCAAGGTTGCCGGACAGGTTCGGCGCAAATTCCATATTCATGCCGATGCCGTAGGACACGTCCGTTTCATCCTCGGTGGCAGTGCCCAGAAACGAAGAAGCTTCGATTTCGACCCGGGTGAAACCGAGGATAGCGTACGGCGTAATGGGTGATTCGTTGGCCAGATTGAACGTGGCGTAGCCGCCGAAGAAGTTATCCAGTGAATAATCGACTCCGCCGATGCGGTCGTCATCCACGCCAAAACCGCCCCGCGCTTCGATGCCCAGATACGGCGTCGCCA
>NZ_DDOI01000016.1:4551-5301 GCF_002341575.1 Marinobacter sp. UBA2498
CGCCATCACGCCAACTTTGGCAGACAGCGTGCCTACGTCGGCATCCGCGTTACCGCTCTCAAGGTTCATGAAAGTGTAGTTCAGGCCTGTGTAGAGCCCGCCAACGCCAGACTTGTACATATCCTGGGCGGATGCGGCTCCTGCAGCAGCCATACCGGTGGCAAAGATAACGGCAATTGAACGTACGTGTTTCATTTTTTATCTCCTTAACCGAATTGTTCGGTGTACATCGCTGAACTTGCACCAGACTGACGCGTTTTGCCATCAGAAAGATCCGCATTTACGCGTTATTTACACCGATTTAATTCGCCGGTAATTTCAGCATCCGCGCGGTGTTACCTTGCGGAAGGCCGACCCCACAGGTATTCTGACGCCGTCTCCCGGTATCAGCTGGCTCGAGCATCCATTGAGAAATCTCTACCCCGTCATTTTCATTGTCAGCGTCATGTTCGTGCTTTTGAGCATTTTCATGACATTGCCTGTCATCCTGCTTGCGGGCTCTGAAGCGCCGAACGCCATGGCGTTTGCAGAATCGGCCGCCATTGTCTGGGGGCTCGGTATACTGGGAATGGCCGCCACCTACCGCAAACCGAGAGATCTGAAGCCCAGGTACATGTTCGTACTCACGGTATCTTCGTGGTTCATTATTGCCCTGTTTTCATCGCTTCCTTTCTATCTGAGTGACCTGGGCATTTCTGCCGCAGACGCCTTTTTCGAGGGCACCTCGGGGATTACCACCACCGGGGCAAC
>NZ_DDOI01000016.1:5421-11904 GCF_002341575.1 Marinobacter sp. UBA2498
GTACTCCCGTTTCTGCGGGTCGGCGGCATGCGGCTGTTCGCCACCGAGTCTTCGGAATGGACCGACAAGGCTCTGCCAAGGATGAAAACACTCAGCCGTGGCTTGCTGGTGGTTTATCTGGCGTTTTCGATCATTGCGGTGGTTACCTACTGGTTTTCTGGCATGACGCTCTTCGATGCCTTCAACCATGGTCTTACCAGCATCGCCACCGGTGGCTTTTCCACCTCGGATCTGTCCATGGGCAAGTTCAATGATCTGATCCTCATGGAAGCCACATTTTTCATGATTATCGGCAGCTTGCCCTTCTTCCTTTTCGTGCGTGAAATGCATGGCCAACACGGCGTTCTTTTCCGGGATCAGCAGGTGCGATTGTTTCTCGCTATCCTGTTTTTCGTACCGCTGCTTCTAACTCTTTACCGCTGGATGGTGTCACCGGTCCCCTTCGATCCCATCCATAACTATGCCTCTACCCTGTTTAACGTCACTTCTGTGGTAACCACCACCGGCTATGCCTCCGAAGATTATTCGGCCTGGGGCCCTCTGGCGTTCGTGCTGTTCTTTTTCCTGATGTTCGTGGGCGGCTGCTCTGGTTCCACGGCCGGCGGCATGAAAATCTTCCGGTTCCAGCTTTCCCTGATCATCCTGCGTGAGCAGTTGATGCGCCTGCTGCACCCTCGTGCGGTTCTTACCCGTAATTACAATGGCCGGGCCGTGAGTGATGAGATTATCTCGTCGATGATCGCCTACACGTTTATCTTCCTGCTCTGTCTTTTGCTGATCACGGTTGCCCTGGCCGCCATGCAGCTGGACTTTGTCACGGCACTGTCCGGCGCCCTCACCTCGCTGACCAATGTCGGCCCCGGCCTTGGGGACATAATCGGCCCTGCGGGTAATTTCGGGCCGCTTCCCGATGCGGCAAAATGGGTACTGTCTGTGGGTATGCTGATGGGGCGTCTGGAGATACTGAGCGTGGTGATCGTTCTATCGCCGGCATTCTGGCGCAGCTGAGGCCTACCTGAGCCAGAGTATGGCGGGGTTTTCCAGGGGAAGGTTCAGGCGTTCATCCCGCACTCGCAGGCGCGGCGTGTAGTGTCCTTCGGGGCGTGGAGGCACTGTGCATTCATAAAGATAGGTATGAGGGGAACCACCCAGCGGATGTTTCATCTGCATGGCCGTAATGGTTCTTGGGCCATGCTCGGAATCCTCTGCAACAAGCTCTACTGCAATCCGCTGCTCGTCAATTCCATCCAGATAGACTTCCACGGTGAAAGTCTGGCTACCCGAATCTTCGCTTGTATTGAAGCTGTTGAAACGCAACCGGGACCAGTGCCTGGAGATTTCTCCGTATTCACCAATTAACTCCCTTGCAGTCTCGGAGCTGCGCCGGCTCCCCATTTCTGCCATGGGGAGATAGAACTGCTCTACGTATTCCCGCACCATCCGGTTGGCAGAATAGGCCGCCGTCAGTTGATCCATGCTTGCGCGCATACGTCCAACCCAGTTCCGGGGAATACCTTCGCTGTCGACGTCATAGAACCCGGGAATTACCTCGTTCTCCAACAGATCAAACAGCTGTTCCATGTCTGAGAGATCGTGGTCGTGATTGTTTGACCCGCTTAGCTCGTCAAACGTAGCGCCAGGTCGAATAGCCCAGCCCACATCCGGGTTCCAGGCCTCCGCCCACCAGCCATCGTACTGTGACAGGTTCAGTCCCCCGTTCACGAGTACCTTCATGCCACTGGTGCCGCAGGCTTCCCAAGGGTGTCTCGGACAATTGAGCCACACATCCACGCCCTGGATAAGCTGGTTGGCCACGCCCAGATCGTAGTCTTCAATAAACACCACCTTGCCCTCGACATCCGGTCGCCGGGAGAAGGCTTTCCATCGCCGGATGATGTCTTTCCCCGGGAGATCGTAGGGGTGGGCCTTGCCTGCAAGCACAATCTGAATCGGGCGATCGCGGCTGGCAAGCAGTTTGAGCAGGCGCTCCTGATCCTTGAGCAGGAGATCTGGTCGCTTGTATTCCGTAAACCGGCGGGCAAAGCCCAACGTGAGGGTTTCATGGTCCAACAAAAGGCCACACGCGGCTTCATGGTTGTTTCCGGGGTTTTGTTCGCAATGCTGGCTTGCAAGCCTTCGCCGGAGGTAGGTAATCAGCCTTGCGCGCTCCAGGCGCCTCATTTCCCATAATTCTTCGTCGGCGATGTTTGTCATCGGGCAGGTGCTCTGGAGAGGCCTGCGCCAGCGATCCTTGCCACAGGCCCGGGTCCAGATGGCGTCGGATTCCGGAGAATCCCAGCTCGGCGTGTGGATGCCATTGGTCACGTAGTCCGCCGGAATGTCTTCGGCTGGCCAGCGCGGGAAGAAAGGTTGGAAAATGGTCTGGGTGACCTTCTGGTGGATGCGGCTGACACCGTTGAACCGACCACACATATTGAGGGCCAGCAAGGCCATATTGAGTTTAAGGTCAGTCGACTGATTGTCTGCGTTTGAGGGCTGGCTTCCCAATGCCAGCAATTGATCGACATTCAGGTCGCGGCCTTCGAGCCAGGGTGTCAGATACAGTCGCAATAGCGATCGGGAGAAATGATCAAAGCCGGACGCCACCGAGGTGTGCGTGGTAAACAGATTGGTCGCCCTGGTTGCGGTTCGAGCTGTCTGGAAATCACTTTCATGGTCGTCCTGCCAGCTGAAGGCCCTCTCTATGAGCGCCAGGGCACAGTGGCCCTCATTCAGATGGCAGAGTGACGGCGATTTCCCAAGTTGTTCCAGCAGGCGCCAGCCACCGATGCCCAATACCATTTCCTGCTGCAGGCGCTTTTCCGGGTCACCGGTATAGAGTTCGCTGGTAATACCGCGGTCGCCCGGTTCGTTTCGGGGGTCATTGCTATCGAGCAGCAAAAGCTCGCATCGGCCCACCTGGGCTTTCCAGGCCCGAAGGCGCACGTGTCGTCCCGGGAAAGGCACAATCACCCTCACCCACTGGTCGTCAGCGTCCCGCAGGGGCGAGACGGGCAGCATGGTGGGGTCGTTGTATGGGTAGAACTCCAGCTGTTCGCCATCGGTGCTGATGGCCTGGCGAAAGTAGCCCTGCTGGTACAGCAGACCTACCGCCATGACTGGTGCACCCAGATCGCTGGACGCCTTCAGAAAATCGCCGGCCAGGACGCCCAGACCACCGCTGTATAGCGGCAGCGATTCGCTCAGACCATATTCCATGCAGAAATAGGCAACGCCCTCGCCCAGATCGCCCGGACAATCGGTCGAATACCAGGTGTCAGCCTCTGTAAAAGCCTGGTGAGCATGAATCTGCTCACGGTAGCGTTGCTGAAAGTCGGGGTCTGCGGCCAGTTCTTCCAGCCGCTCCCCGGACACGCTGTTCAAAACCAGCCACGCGTTCCGCGTGGTGTCCCAGATGTCCGAATCAAGAGCGCGCCAGAGCTCATCGGTACCGTGATGCCAGGTCCACCGAAGGTCCAGCGCCAACTGGAACAATCCGTTCAGGGATTCCGGCAAGGGCCGCGGTGTATAGGCTGCCAGGGTCAAATTTGAACTCCGCTCAGGTTGGTCGGGACATCATCGAGCGGTATAACCGCCATCAATCACCAGTTCACTCCCGGTCACAAACTTGGATTCGTCGGAGGCGAGATAGACAGCGCCCCAGGCAATATCATCCGGCTCGCCCATGTGACCGACAGGATGCATTGCCGCCGTGGCCTTTTTAGCTTCCTCCGGGTCCTGTCCGGTCGTTTTGAGGTGGGCCTCAACCAGCGGGGTCCATATAAACCCGGGGTGAATGGAATTGCAGCGAATGTTTTCAGTGGCATACAACAGGGCGTCGGTTTTGGACATCAAACGCACGGCGCCCTTGGAGGCATGATAAGGCGGAATATCCGGCGCACTCACCAGCCCATAAATGGATGACAGGTTGATAATGCTGCCAACGCCCGCTTATTTCATGTGGGGAATGGCGTGCTTGGTGCAGAAAAACACGCCCTTGACGTTCACATCCTGAACATGGTCCCACTCTTCTTCCGTGAGTTCATGGGTCGGCTTGTTCGCCCCGGCAATGCCGGCGTTGTTCACCAGTACAGTCGGGCTACCGAAGGTATTGGCAACGGCGTCCAGAACCTGTTTGACCTCTTGTTCCTTGCTTACGTCACAGTGCCAGTAACCCGCCTTCAGACCGCGGCCTTCAAGTTGTTTAGCCAGGGCCTCTCCCTCGGAATCCTGGCAGTCGAGAATGGCGACAGCAGCGCCCTCCTCTGCCATTCGGAGCGCTGTTGCGGCTCCGATGCCAACGGAGCCACCGGTGATCACGGCCACTTTACCTTTAAGTCGTTCCATGAACAGATCCTCTCCCTTGGGTGTTCTTCAGGCTTGTTTCCTGCGGGCAGGAAAATAGTTGACTGGCATGTGGTGGTTTTTAAGCCAGTTGATCAGTGAAGAAATTGTAAAACTGTCGTTCTCGACGCCTTCAAAATCGACACCAAGGCCGCGGTCTGACTTCCGCACAACATGGGCCTTCAGCCGACGGAACCGCTTTTCCTGGGTATCCGGAAAACGGAACTCCAGTTCCACCGTCTGGTTTAACTGAACGTCAGTGTAGTCCGTGGCAATGAACAGACCACGTTTGGAGGCATCGCGAATCTGACCGGTCGCAACCGGCATCCCGCGCTTGTATACCAACAGACCAAGCTTTCCCTGTACGCGTTTACTGAGTCTGTGTTCCATGTTCCCCCCTCGTGACTCATCTTGAACGCCAATTGTTGATACTGCTTGTGTGTTATATCGAAGGTTGGGGCCCGCCTCTTTGATGCTGATCAAAAAATGCTCAGACCGGAGGAAGGCGCCCATGTCGTTTTACCGATTCAGCGATTATTTTCGACAAGTCTTTCTCGGGAAAATTCCAGTCCAGTTGCCATGTCCAGTTATTTGTAATGGTGCCCGGCGTATTGAACCTTGCCTCGGTTCCAAGACCGAGGAAATCCTGCATAGGCACCACGGCCAATGAGCAGACCGAACGGAACGCCGCTTCAATTACCGGCCATGGCATCCCATCACCACTGGTGGCCAGATAATCGTTCACATAGTGCCGGGTACGGTCATCCAGGCTGCGGTACCACCCCAGTGTTGTGTCGTTATCGTGGGTGCCGGTGTAGACAAGATCCCGGGGCTGGTGGTTGTGAAGCAGATGCGGATTGTTTGGGCTGCCGTCGAAGCCAAACTGCATCACCGTCATCCCTGGCAGTCGGAAGCGATGACGAAGTTCTTCCACATCGTCGCTGATGATGCCGAGATTTTCGGCCACCAGGGGTAAATCCGGGAAGCGGTCGAAGCAGGCCTGTAGAAAATGGTCAGAGGGGCCGGGAACCCAATAGCCGTTTCGTGGTTGAGGAGCTTCAGCCGGGATCTCCCAATAGGCCTGAAGCCCCCGAAAATGGTCTATCCGGATCAGATCGAACAGATGGCGCTGGCTTTCGAGCCGTTGAAGCCACCACTGGTAGCCATCTTCCGCCATGACCTGCCAGTTGTAGAGTGGATTACCCCAGTGCTGACCTTCCTCGGAAAAATAGTCCGGCGGCACACCGGCAACCACAGTAGGTTCGCCCCGGGCGTCCAGTTTGAAGAACTGTCGGTTGGCCCAGACATCGGCGCTGTCTTGAGCGACAAATATGGGGATATCACCAAACAGCAAAACATTGCGGCTTCGTGCATAGTCCCTGAGTGCCTGCCACTGGTGGTTGAACAGGAACTGCTCAAACCTGATGCGAGCCAGTCTGGCCTGGTTCTGGTCGACAAAGGCCTGCAAGGCAGCCGGCTCCCGATCCCTCAAGTGCTCTGGCCACTGGAGCCAGCCTGGCGACTCCTGAACCTCCCGGATTGCGCAGAACAGACAGAAATCATCCAGCCAGTAATCATTTCTTGCCCGGAAAGCTTCAAATCCGGCCAGATCAAGGCCCTTCCGGCCTGTGGCATGGCCCTCGTAAAACCGTTGGGCGGCGATGGCCAGCAGCTGCTGGCGGGATTCGGCGATGGGCTGGGCCAGTTCAGCATCGGCCAGCAGTCCGGTCTGCAGCAGTTCAGCGAGGTCAATAAAATCCTGGTTGCCCGCGTGGGCACTCAGGGACTGGTACGGTGAAAGATCCTGGTGGGTTGGTCCAATAGGCAGTGTCTGCCAGATGGTGATGCCACTGTCGGCCAGAAAATCGACGAACCGGCGGGCGCCGGCGCCCAGAACACCGAGGCTTCCGGGCAGGCAGGTCGGGTGAAGCAGCACACCGGCCCTTCGGGCACTGAACAGATCCTTGTCGTTCGCTGAAGTCATGCAGGATGGTCCGCCTCATGGCCCGGCCGCATGGTGCCGCCGCGAGCTGGTTCCCCGCTGCCCTGGCTGAGCTTCTGAAACACGGATGGCGGCGCCGGGTAGCCGATCATTTCATAGAGGTTGACGAGGTGACGGCGATACAGATGCTCAAAGTC
>NZ_DDOI01000016.1:11981-12562 GCF_002341575.1 Marinobacter sp. UBA2498
AAGTCGCTGATGATCTGGGCCGGGTTATAGTCACCAAACCACCAGAACCAGTCGGACCCTTCGCAGATAGCCAGTTGCTGCATGGCGGCTGCTTTCTGCTCCGAATTGAGGCTGCCGTTGTCCATCACCCGGTCGAAGTGGGTTTTGGCTTCACAGAGCAGATCCCAGGCCCGGTTCTTGTCCGGGTCACCGATCCAGGTGGAGAACGTGCCATAAATCCAGCTGCCGGCCACAAGATGCGGCAAACGAACCGGCGCGGCTACGGGGTTCGCCACCAGATCGGCATAAGTGGTCAATCTGAGCCGGGGGTGGTTTGCCAGTACCCGATAAAGTTCGTCGAGGAAGTGAAAACCGTTCTCGGGGTAATACTCCCAGGCATTTTCGCCATCCATGATCACGGAAATCACCGGCTTCGTCTTGCCCTTGGCCTGCCCCGCAATGTTTTCCATGTGATGCACCAGGTCGCCAACGGCATCCCTGGCGTGCCAGTCTGCATAAGTAAAACCGATCAGATCCGACAGACCGTCGTCACGGAAGAAGACGGCGGTATCCGATTCGCCGAACGTATAGGGCTGGTGAAT
>NZ_DDOI01000016.1:12668-13002 GCF_002341575.1 Marinobacter sp. UBA2498
CCGGCATCGGGCAAATCCGGGTTGTCCTGCCGGGCCAGATTGAGGCTGTTGTGCACCACAGAATCTCCGCTGGCAGTCCATCGAAATTGATGTTGATCCAGCAGGCCCAGTGTGGCCTGGCTAAGGCCACCCTCGGAAGCCCAGCAGCCGGAGGGATCAACACCGAAGAAGCGCTGAAAAACGGTCCTAGCCTGTTGGAGCTGCCATGCGGCGCGCGCTTCACCCTCCGGGTAATGGCTGTGTGCTGGCAAAGCAATATCCGGCATGGCCTCGCGGGCAGCACCCAGGTCGATCAACAGAGGGAGCATGGCATGGGTATAGGGGCTGACAGACA
>NZ_DDOI01000037.1:0-177 GCF_002341575.1 Marinobacter sp. UBA2498
TGTAGGGTACGACCACGTCCATAGCGGCTTGCATGATGCCCAGCGGGCCGCCAGAGAGAACCAGGCGTTCGTAGTCGAGGCCGCTCATGAGAACTTTGGCGCCGTTGCCAACGCCGCCCAGCACATTTTCCTTGGGTACTTTGCAGTCCTGGAATACCAGTTCACAGGTGTTGGAGC
>NZ_DDOI01000037.1:367-2349 GCF_002341575.1 Marinobacter sp. UBA2498
GGGCCGTTGGTGATCCACATTTTGTTGCCGTTGAGGAGGTAGTGGTCACCTTCATCTTTGGCGGTCAGTTTCATGGAGATGACGTCGGAGCCGGCGTTGGGCTCGGACATGGCCAGGGCGCCAATGTGCTCGCCGCTGACGAGCTTCGGCAGGTATTTCTGTTTCTGTTCTTCGGTGCCGTTGCGGTGAATCTGGTTCACACACAGGTTGGAGTGGGCACCGTAGGAGAGGCCAACGGAGGCGGAAGCACGGCTGATTTCTTCCATGGCGATGACGTGCGCCAGGTAGCCCATGTCGGAGCCGCCGTATTCTTCGCTCACGGTGATACCCAGCAGGCCCATGTCGCCCATTTTCCGCCACAGGTCCATGGGGAACTCGTTGTTGCGGTCAATTTCCTCGGCGCGCGGTGCGATTTCGGAAGCAGCAAAGCCGTTGATCTGCTCGCGGAGCATATCGAGGGTTTCGCCGAGGCCGAAGTTGAGCTCTGAGTATTGTGATTTCATCGTTGGCTACCTTTGATTTCTGTCATTCATTAGTTTTCAGCGGTCTGCCTGGCTTCTTCTTTCGCCGGCGCCTGCTGTTTCTTTTTCTTCTGCAGCTCGGCCAGGGCTTCTCGGCACCGAGCTTCGGCTGTATCCATTTCCATTTCTGCCTGGGCAATGTCGTTTTTCTGCTGTTCCAGCTGAGCCCGTTTGTTTTCCAGGATGGTCAGCATCTTCAGCAGCTGTTTTTCATTGCCGCTGAGGGTTTCGTCCCACAGATCGAACAATTCTTTGGTTTCCGCGAGGGAAAATCCCATTCGCTTGCCGCGGAGAATAAGCTTCAGACGCACTCGATCCTTTGAACTGAAGATCCGTGTCTGCCCGCGCCGCGTGGGCCTGAGCAGCTCCTGATCCTCGTAGAAACGAATGCTCCGGGTTGTCACGTCGAACTCTTTGGCGAGCTCGCTGATGCTGTATGTCTGTTTAATGTCCATTGGGATTTCCTTTTTAGACTTAGGTTAGATAAAGTTTACGTAAACGTAAAGTAGTTTTAGGGTCCGATTTTTAACAAACAGAATCCTGAAAAGGGGAGTGAACGATGGAATTCAAAAATGTGGCAGCCATTGTAACAGGCGGTGCTTCCGGGCTGGGCGAGGGTGCGGCCCGTGCGCTGGCGGCATCCGGATGCAAGGTGGCGATCCTGGATCTTCAGAAAGAGCAGGGCCGCAAGGTGGCCGAGGACATTGGCGGGATTTTCCTTGAGTGCGATGTAAGCTCCCCCGACAGCGCCGAAGCCGCCATCAACGCCGCCCGCGAGGCCCATGGCCCCTGCGGTATTGCCGTGAACTGCGCCGGTATTGCCACGGCCTCGAAGATTCTGGGCCGTGAGGGTGTGATGCCGTTGGAGAACTTCAGCAAGGTTATTCAGGTCAACCTGATTGGTACCTTTAACATCCTGCGCCTGGCGGCAGCGGATATGGCGCAGCGCGAACCCAATGCCGATGGTGAACGCGGTGTGATCATCAATACAGCATCGGTGGCCGCCTATGAGGGCCAGATTGGCCAGGCGGCCTACAGTGCCTCCAAGGGCGGTGTGGTATCGCTAACCCTGCAGTCGGCCCGTGAGCTGGCTCGCGAGGGCATCCGTGTAAATACGATTGCACCGGGCCTGTTCATGACGCCCATGATGGCGGGTATGCCCGAGGAAGTTCAGGAAAGCCTGGCGGCCACGCTGCCGTTCCCGAAGCGCCTCGGCAAGCCGGAAGAGTTCGGCATGATGGTGGATCAGATGGTGCGTAACCCGATTCTCAATGGCGAAGTGATTCGTCTGGACTGCGCGCTCCGCATGGCGCCCAAGTGAAGCATTCAATTGCAGGAGACATACATGACCGTGTCTGTTGATAAAGAAGAACTGGGGATGTTCCGGGATTCCGTTATCAAGGTCCTGGAAAAAGAAGTGACGCCGCACTACGAAGCCTGGGAGAAGTCCGGGCTGGTGCC
>NZ_DDOI01000037.1:2515-5113 GCF_002341575.1 Marinobacter sp. UBA2498
GGTGAAGAGCTGGCCCGCATGGGATTCGGCGCGCTATCCACCAACGTGATGGTCCATTCGGACATTGTCGCTCCCTATCTGAGCCACATGGGCAATGAAGATCAGCGTCAGCAGTGGTTGCCCAAGCTGGTTTCCGGCGAAGCCGTTGGCGCCATCGCCATGACCGAGCCCGGTGCCGGCAGTGACCTGCAGGCGATCCGCACCAGTGCGGTGAAAGATGGCGATGACTACATCCTGAACGGCTCCAAGACCTTCATCACCAACGGTCAGCACGCTGATATGGTCATCGTTGCCGCGAAAACCGATCCGAAGGCCGGCGCCCGGGGCATCAGTCTGTTCCTGGTGGATACCTCACTGCCTGGCTTCAGCAAAGGCCGCAACCTGGACAAGATCGGCCAGCATTCCGGGGATACCTCCGAGCTGTTCTTCTCCGACATGCGCATCCCGGCTTCCGCGCTTCTCGGCGAAGAAGGACAGGGTTTTGTGTACCTGATGAAGGAACTGCCCCGTGAACGTCTGGTGATTGGCGCCCTTGGCGTGGCTGCCGCCCGTGGCTCCCTGGATCTGACCATTGCCTACGCCCAGGAGCGGGAACTGTTCGGACAGAAACTGGCCCAACTGCAGAACACCCGATTTGAAATCGCGCGCATGGAAACCGACTACCGGGTGAACAAGGCGTTCGTGGACCAGTGCATCGACCAGTACGACCTGGGTGAACTGGACGCGCCAACTGCCTCCATGGCCAAGTACAGCGCCACTGAAATGCAGTGCCGCGTGGCCGATGGCTGCCTGCAGCTGTTTGGCGGTTACGGTTACACCACCGAATACCCGATTTCCCGGGCCTTTATCGACGCGCGGGTGCAGCGCATTTATGGCGGTACCTCGGAAGTCATGAAAGAAATTATTGCCCGGTCGGTACTGGGCAAAGCCTGAAAGAAGGGCCTTTAAGGCCTCAGAAGGCAAGTCGAATGCTCGGGGTCCGAGCAGGGGGCAGCCTCTCCGGGACTGTCTGCAGCATGGATGCTGCAGTCAAGCGTACAGGGAAGTATTTACAGCGTGTCCCGGAGAGGCTGCCCCCTGGTCGGGCCTTCCACAGAATCAGGAGGACAACCAAATGAATAGCAATGATGTGGTAATCGCAGGTTCAGCAAGAACCCCGATGGGCGGCATGATGGGCTCCCTCAGCTCCGTGCGCTCGCCGGATCTGGGCGCTATCTCCATCAAGACCGCCATTGAACGCTCCGGCCTCCAGCCGGCGGATGTGCAGGAAGTGATCATGGGTTGCGTACTGCCCGCAGGCCTCGGCCAGGCCCCGGCGCGCCAGGCCTCCCGTGCTTCCGGCATTCCCGACAGCTCCGGCTGCACCACCATCAACAAGATGTGCGGCTCCGGCATGCAGGCCGTGATCATGGCCCACGACCAGATCAAGGCAGGCACCAATAACATCATGATCGCTGGCGGCATGGAAAACATGAGCCAGGCGCCGTACCTGCTGCCCAAGGCCCGCGCCGGCATGCGCATGGGCCATGGCCAGGTGATGGACAGCATGTTCCTGGACGGCCTGGAAGACGCCTACGAAGGCGGCCTGATGGGCGTTTTCGCCCAGCGTACAGCTGACAAATACGACATCAGCCGCCAGGCCATGGACGAATTTGCCATCGGTTCCCTGCAGAAATCCCTGGCGGCCATCGAAAACGGTTGGTTCCGCGACGAAATTGTTCCGGTAACCGTACCTGGCCGTGGCGGTGACACCGAAGTCGACACCGACGAGCAGCCGGGCAACGCAAAGCCGGAGAAAATCCCGCACCTGAAGCCGGCCTTCGCCAAAGACGGTTCCGTGACCGCGGCCAACTCCAGCTCCATCAGCGACGGCGCCTCCGCCCTTGTTCTGGCCTCCGCCGCCGAAGCCGACGCCCGTGGCCTGACACCCCAGGCCCGCATCGTGGCCCACGCCACTCATGCCCGACTGCCGGCCGAGTTCACCCTTGCGCCCATTGGTTCCATCGAGAAGGTGCTGAAGAAAGCCGGCTGGAGCGTGGACGACGTGGATCTCTTCGAGATCAACGAAGCCTTCGCCGTTGTCACCCTGGCGGCCATCAACGAACTGAAACTCCCGGCTGACAAGGTGAACGTCCACGGTGGCGCCTGTGCCCTGGGGCATCCGATCGGTTCTTCCGGTTCGCGGATTATCGTTACCCTGATCAATGCCCTGAAGCAGCGTGGCCTGAAGCGCGGTGTGGCTTCGCTGTGTATTGGTGGTGGCGAGGGGACTGCCGTTGCTATCGAGTTGATCTGATTTGGTGGAATTGTCCTCGTTGTAGCCTGCCCATTTTAGGGCGGGCTTGCGGGGTGTCCGGTGAATTTTTCTTGGAAAAAGAACTCGCTTCGCTCAGACACCTTTTTCCGGCGAAAAATTCACCGGCCACCCCGCGCCGAGATACCCCCTGAGATATCGCGAAGTTAGTGACTTTGATATCAGTCATGCGGCCCAAGCCATGATATGCTAGCCTCAAATGCATTGAACGTCCCCGGCATTGGAGAAAGAACCCCCGTGCGAAAGAGCCACGAGTTTATTGAGGAATCCCGCAAACAGTGGAG
>NZ_DDOI01000037.1:5210-14024 GCF_002341575.1 Marinobacter sp. UBA2498
CTGTGGCGGTTTCCGTACATGGTGGGGGAGAACGGTGGTGGCGCTTTTGTGGTGGCCTATCTGCTGGCGCTGATTGTCGTGGTTTTGCCCATCATGATTCTGGAAGTGTCAGCGGGACGTCTTTCCAAGGGCAGTACGGTTCAGACCTACCGGCAGGTGAACCGCTTCGGGGTTGTTTACGGGTGGTTTGTGGTGCTCATCACCATGGCCATTACCAGCTATTACCTGGTGATTACCGGCTGGACCCTGGGTTATGCGGTGGATGCCGCAACAGACAATCTCCGAGTGTTTGGTGACTTTACCGCCGGGTATAACTCGCTCTGGTATTTCTTCGCGGTGACCGTGCTGGGGGCAATCATCCTGGCCAAGGATGTGACGGCCATCGAGCTGATGTCGAAGATCCTGATGCCGGTTTTGATCATTGTGATGATCGGTCTGGTGATTTTCGCCAGCCGCACACCCGGTTGGGAGCAGACCAAGGATTTCTTTTTCCAGGTGGACTGGAGCCGGTTGGCGGACGGCAAGCTGTGGGCGTTTGCGTTCGGGCAGGCGTTCTACACGCTGGCGATTGGCCAGGGCTACCTGGTGACCTATGGCAGTTTTATCCCCCGGCAGACCCACGTGCCCCGGGCCTGTCTGATTGTTGCAGGTACCGAGACCAGTGTGGCGCTGCTGGCGGGCTGGATGATCTTTCCGTTTGTGTTCAGTCTTGGCATGGAGCCCGCGGAGGGCAGTCAACTGGCGTTTGTGACCATGCCCCGGGTGTTCGAGGACATGGTGGGCGGCTACTGGGTGGGTACCCTGTTTTTCAGCCTGTTCTTCATGGCCGCGTTCAGTTCCAGCCTGGCCGGTCTGAAGGTGATGATAGCGGCGGTAGCGGAGGAGTTCCGGCTGAGCAATGGCAAGGCCGTCAGTCTTGTTACCCTGGTGATGCTGGTGCTGGGCACGGCATCGGCACTGAGTTTCACCCCGCTGGAGTGGAACATTGCCGGGGAGCCGGTGCTGGATGTGATCGACCGGGTGGCCGGCGGTAATGTGATCATCTTCTCCGGGGTGTTGGGGGCCGCCATGTTCTGCTGGTTTATTCCGCCCGAGAAGATACGAACGGTGCTGGGCACCCAGAGCCGCTGGTGGGAGTGGCGTATGTACCTGGTTGGTCGCTACCTGCCGCTGGTGATGCTGATCTGGATTGTGGTGACCTATGCCCTGAACCAGGTGGGCATTACTCCGGCCTGACCTGGAACTCCCTGGCGTCGATCTTCAGCTTCTTCAGGCGCGAGGTCAGGGTGGTCGGTTTGATGCCCAGCATGGCCGCCGCGCCGTCATCGCCGAAGACCCGGCCACTGCTCATGGTGAGGGCCCGGGCCAAATTCTGTTTCTCCAGTTCCCGCAACTCCTGCTCCGTCATCAATTCGCCGCTGTAATGTCTCGCAGGCGGCGCTTCTGCCGTGTTGGACCGGGCTGCGGACTCTGGGCCTGGCAGGTCCAGATCCAGCCGGCCGTCGGCGGTGATTACCTGGCGCTCGATCACATTCTCCAACTCCCGCACATTGCCGGGCCAGTGGTAGGCTTTCAGGGTTTCAACGTCACGTTCTTTCAGGGCCAACAGAGGCCGGTTGAACTTCTGGCACGCGCGGTTCAGGAATTCCTGGGCGAGGATGGGGATGTCCTCCAGCCGCCGGCGCAAGGGTACGGATTCGATGGGGAAAACATTCAGGCGGAAGTAGAGGTCTTCCCGGAAGGTTTTTTCCTGAACTTCCGCCTTCAGGTCACGGTTGGTGGCCGCGATCACCCGCACATCCACAGCCCGGGTTCGGTTTTCGCCAACCCGCTCGAATTGCTGATCCTGCAGCACCCGGAGCAGTTTGCCCTGGAGTTCAAGGGGGATTTCGCCCACTTCGTCCAGGAACAGGGTGCCGCCGTTGGCCTGTGCCAGAAGCCCCTGCTTGTCCCGGTCGGCGCCTGAGAACGCTCCCCTGGTATGCCCGAAAAGTTCGCTTTCCAGAAGGGTATCCGGGATGGCGGCGCAGTTGACCACTACCATCGGGCCTTCGGCCCGGTCGGACAGTTCATGGATACCCCGTGCGACGACATCCTTGCCACAGCCGGTCTCACCCTGAACCAAAACGGACAGCTGACTGCCGGCAGCCCGGACGATCTGGGCCCGGAGGCTGGTCATGGCCTGGGAGTTGCCGACCAGGGTTCGCGCCAGTTGTTCGCACCGGGTGCGAACGGTTTCGGCGTCGTGCAGATGATCCAGTGACCGCTTGAGCAGGCGACGCTGCCAGACCTGATCACGGCTCTGTAACTGGGTAATCCATTGATGAACCAGCAGTTGCCGTAGGCCACAATACAGAGGCTGGCCGGTAATGCCGTCCCAGTCGGGTTCGTCCCGACACAGTACGAGCACCCCCAGGGTTCGGCCGTCATTACCGGTGAGGGGCTCAAGCCACAGGGAACGCGGCCGGTCGCTGGCCTCAAACAGGGCCTGGAAGCCGACGTGGTCCAGGCGGTAGCTGGCGGCACGGGTAAGTTCCCGGGCTTTGCCGGTTTGCAGCACGTGGGCAAAGGGGTGGCTGAAGTCACCGCAGTCGAATTCGCCGTGTTCGGCGAGGTCGCTGCAGTGCAGGGTCCGGCCACTGAGGTCGAGTTCGAGTGCCCAGCAGCGGGTCAAGCCGAAGGCGTTTTCCAGCTGTCTTGTGGCGGTTTTCAGCAGATCCGGCAGGTTGTCTTGCTGGATCAGGGCCACCGCCAGGTCGATTCCGGTGTGCAGTTCCATCTGCATCCGTCCCATGGTTCTCTTCCCTAAGATTTTTATGCTTTTGTGTTCGCCAACCGCACACCGTGCGGATTTGCTTTCCAAAACACGCCGTGAATACGTCCCTGTAGGCTCCGCTCCGCCATCCATGGCTCCGCAGGGTTTTGGAAAGCAAATCCCCACGCCGCGCTACTTTGGAGTGTCCCTAAACCACCATTCCCGTAAATCTGGCATCTTCAACACCCAACATGACCTTCGTAACCGACTCCCTCGCCGCCAGTTTCTCCAGCAACGCCAATGAAACCGGCGGCAAAAGCTCACCCTCTATGATCGACTCAAGCATCCTTGCGCCGTTTTCGCTTCTTGTCGCACGGCTACGGATGGCATCGATCAGGCCGTCCTGAAGTTCCACTTCGGTGTGATAACGGGCCTTGATCTGGTCCGCCAGGCGCTGGAGTTTGTCGCCAACGATGCGGTTGAGGGTTTCCTCGCCCAGAGGCAGGTAGGGCACCACTTCCATTCTTGCCAGCAAGGCCGGTTTGAAGAAGCTGGCCAGTTCCGGGTAGAGGGCTTCGTCCAGGCTGGCCGGGGACTCGGCGTGGTTGACGATGGTCTGGTAGCCGAGGTTGGAGGTGAGGAAGAAGACGACATTTTTGCAGTCGATGAGTCGGCCTTCGCCGTCAGCCAGTTCGCCTTTGTCGAACGCCTGGTAGAACAGGTTGAGGACTTCCGGATGGGCTTTTTCGACTTCGTCGAGCAAAACCACGGAGTAAGGTTTCTGACGGATGGCTTCGGTGAGGATGCCGCCTTCGCCGAAGCCAACGTACCCCGGAGGTGAACCGATCAGGCGCGAGACGGTGTGTTTTTCCTGGTATTCGGACATGTTGATGGTGGTGAGGAACTGGCGGCCGCCGTAGAGCAGTTCGGCGAGCTGTACCACGGTTTCGGTTTTGCCGACGCCGCTGGGCCCCACCAGCAGGAAGGCGCCCATGGGGCGGCCAGGCCGGCGCAGGTCGGCGCGGGCGGTGAGCAGGTGCTGGTGCAGGCAGTCGATTGCGGTGTCCTGGCCTTTGATATGCTCCTGCAGATACGCCGGCAAATGGGTGATTTTTTCCAGTTCGTCGGTGGTCATGCGATTGACCGGAATACCAGTCCAGTCGGCAATGACTTCGGCCACCTGTCTTGCGTCAACCCGGGCGTGGACCAGCGGCTCGTCGGCTTGGAGTTCAGTCAGTTCCTGCTCGATGGCGGCGGCTTCGCTTTTCAGGTCCGGGCGTTCTTCTGTTATCCCATCGGTCAATTCAGAGGTATCCGCTTTGGCCTGCGATTCGCCGGTGAGCAGCTGTTCACGAATCTCCACCAGTCGGGCCACCAGCTCGCGCTGGTCGTTCCAGCGTTGTTCCAGGGCTTCGGATTCGGCAGTGATCCCGGCAATGCGCTGTTCCAGTTCCCGTTCCCGGTCGGCATCCACGCTCTGGCCCAGGGTGTGTTCCCGGCTCAGCAGGTTCTGTTCCATGGCCAGCTGATGCAGCTCGCTTCGGACGCGGCTCAGGCGTCTGGGCGGCGTGCTCAGATTCAGGCTGACCCGGGCGCAGGCAGTGTCCAGGACGTCGATGGCTTTGTCCGGTAGCTGACGGCCGGCCAGGTAACGGGCAGACATGTCGGCGGCGGCTTTCAGGGCGCTGTCGGCGATCAGGACCTGATGGGCTTTTTCATAGACGGTGCGCAGGCCACGGAGGATGTGGACAGCTTCGCCGGGTGTGGGCTCATCCAACGCCACCGGCTGGAAACGCCGGCTCAGGGCCGGGTCTTTTTCGAAGTATTTCTTGTACTCGCGCCAGGTGGTTGCGGCGATGGTGCGCAGCTCGCCCCGGGCCAGGGCCGGTTTGAGCAGGTTGGCAGCATCGGAGCCGCCTTCGCTGTTGCCGGCGCCAATCAGGGTATGGGCTTCGTCAATGAACAGGATGATGGGGGTAGCGGAGCCTTTGACCGCTTCGATCACGCCTTTGAGGCGTTTCTCGAACTCGCCCTTCACCGAGGCGCCGGCCTGCAGGGCGCCCATGTCCAGGGTCCAGAGCTCAACGCTTTTCAGGCGGTCAGGCACGTCGCCATTGACGATGCGTAGAGCCAGGCCCTCCACCACGGCGCTTTTGCCCACACCGGCATCGCCCACCACAATAGGGTTGTTCTTGCGGCGGCGGCAGAGGATGTCGATCATCTGGTCGATCTCGGCGTCACGGCACACCACCGGGTCCAGTTTGTCTTCCCGGGCCAGTCCGGTGAAGTCGGTGGCGTAGCGTTTGAGCGGGTCCAGATCCGCGCTGGCCACCGGTTGCCCGTATTCGTGCTCGCTTGGTTCCAGCCTCTCCGCGGAGCCCTCGGTGAACCGGTTAAATTGCTTGCGCAGCTGCTCACGGTTGATGTCCGCCAGTGCCTGTGCCACCCGGGGCATAAGGTATCGGTCGGCATTCATCAGCAGGGCCAGGAAAACCGCGCCCGAGCGCAGTTCGGTGTGCCCCAGTTCGGTGGAAGCCAGCAGCCAGGCATCCTGCATCAGTTCCACCAACAGCGGCGAGAACGATGGATAGGGCTCAGCGCTTTGCGCCTCTCCGTTCAGGCTGTCGCCCACCAGCGGTTGCAGTTGCTGATGATCAATGCCGGTGTGCTCCAGAATCTGGCGCACGTCGGAAAACGGCGTTTCCAGCAGTTTGAACAGCAAATGGGCCGGAGTGATTTCCGCGCCCTGGCGGCTGATGCAAAGGGCGGCGGAGGCTTCCAGCGCCTGGCGTGACATGTCGTTGAGGCGCCCGATCAGCGCCGGCAGTTCTACCCGAATCACGTTGATGTCCTTATTTCGGTAGTTGGTCGAGTACGCGCAATACGTCCGTGATGCGCTCGTTCAGTGCCATGTTATACAGGGAGTAGATGCCGGCCATGGCTGCCACAAACAGACCTGCAATGCCCCAGACGGGCATGCCGCTGCGCAACCGGTTCCGGGTTGGCGTTACGTTCGCCCGGGCATCCGCAAGAGGCGCCGGGTCCTGCTCCTCCTGCAACGCTTTCAGTTGCTGGTGCAGGCCCCGGACAATCCGGTCGTATTCATCCCGGCCGTTTTCCATCACCTTGTACCGCCCTTCGAATCCCAGACAGAGACACAGGTAGATAAACGACAGCATGTCGCGATAACGGGCCGGTTCCTGCTCCATCCGGGCAAGAATGGCAAAAACCTTTTCCCCACCCCAGGTCTCGTTGTGGAAACGGGACAGCAGGGAGTGCTGAGACCAGACGCTATGGGCGCCCCAGTCAGTTCCCAGCACGGCCTCGTCGATGAAGGCGCAGAGAACGTACCGATAGGCGACAACACCCGGCCGGTCGTAACCCTGTTCCACCAGTTCCCGGTCGATGGCAGCGATTTCATCCACCACCTGCTGGTAGAGGGTTTCCACCGCGCGATAATCCGCCAGCCTGCGTATCCTGATCACCAGACCAAGCAATGGTGTGGCGGCGTCAATCAGGCGGTTATGTTCCAACCCCCTGAGCTGGAACTGCTCGTCGACCTGGCCTTCCCTGTTGCCCTCAGCGGCTCCCCGGCTGTCGGCAAAGATCAGATCACTGAACGCACTGCTGCCGGAATTCCTGCTGCCGTTGGGTAAGTCCATTACCTGTGCATCTGCCATGATTTAGCTCCTGATTGCCCAGAACTGCATTTCCATGCCCGGGAAACTGCCGGCCACGTGGAATGCGAAGCCGCTGGCGTTGTCGAGCATTTGCCAGGCCTGGCTCTGGTCGTCCAGGCGGAAGTACACGAAGCCGGCGTGGTACGGCAACTGCCGGGGTGCAACCGGTAACGCAGCGAGCGGAATTCCCGGCAGCTGCAGGCTGATGAGATCCCGTATTTTCTCCACCGAGGCCACCTTGCACTGCTGGGTGAACTGCTTGCGCAGATCGTCCAGCGGCAGGTCGGCTTTGACCGCAAGAATGAATTCCGCATCCCGGACCAACTGGGCATCCTGAACCGGGGCCACGGTCAGGCCGTACTGGCGCTGCTGAAGCTGGATAGCCAGGGCTCTTGGTTCCAGCACCGTGCTCAGGGACTGCCGCAGAACCTGCATGAGCGGGGTAAAACAATCATCCGGCAGATCGTGGTCATAGGCCGGGTACTCCCTCGGCAGGCGCCCTTCATCGGTGAAGGTCACCAGCTCGCCACACAGTTCCAGCAGGGCTTCGAACAGCCGTTCAGGATGCAACTGGCGCAGGCGGGCCAGGTGCATGAACCTGGGATGGGCCCGATTCAGCATCTGCAGCAACATGAAATCCGCCACATCCGCAACGCCCCCCTGCCCGGGCGCACCGACACGCTCGGCGATAGTGCGTGCCCGCTCCCGCATCAGTCCGGCCATTTCACCGACAAATCTCTGCAGCCTGGGTGCGGCTCGCACACTCAGCATGGTCGGGATGAAGTTCGGATCCATCACCAGGCTTCCGTCCGGGCGCTTTTCAAGAATCCGGCCGATGGCCAGGGCCGCATAGGCGCTGCGATCTTCCCGCTCCAGCATCAGGCGGGGCGCCACGCGGCCCACATCTATGGTGTGGGCATCGCCGTCGATCGAATGCAGATCCCGGATTTCCAGGGAGTCGGCACGGAACCGGCCCGCCACCGGGGCGTCCGGCCATTCCACTTCGGCGAGGCTGTCACTGCCCAGTGGCAGGGCCAGGTACACGATCTGATTGGCCACGGAGGCATCGGTGATTTCCATCGGCTCCGGCATCACATCGTCCTGGGGCAGACTGAAGCGGGTGCCATCCGGGAACAGGCCGGATGCCCGAACCAGGCCAACCCGGCCGAAACTCAGGTACTCTGCGTTCAGTTCCAGGTCGCTGAAGCCATACAGATAATCGGAGATCGCGAGCGCCCGTTCATTGATCTGGTGTTCCAGATATCGCTGCTGTTGCTGGAAGTGTTGGGGCTTGATGAACAGGCCATCACTCCAGACGACTCGATTGGTTACCGCCATCAGGTGTCATCCGAATGCTTGAGTTGAACTTCCCGCTCCCGCAGGTTCACCAGCAGGTTGTATCGGCCACCGATTGGATCCACCTTCACCACTTTCTTCCACTGGGACAGGTTGGGATAGGCGTAAAAGGCGATCACGCCGATAAACCGGGTGTCCTCGCCAATCTCGAAGGGTTCGATGAACTTGAACTGGCCCGGCACCAGGGAGTAATCGCTGTGATCGACATAGTTCTGGCCCAGTGACGACTCGAGGTCACTCAGTAGCTGGTCGAAATCCCCGGCCATCAATAGTGAGCTGTCGCGCATCTCGATGATCTGAAACGCAATGGGCGTGGGTGCCAGGGATTCATTCGGATTTACATCCGGTTCGGCCACCATGGTCAGACCGACCCGGCTGGGCAGATCCTCCGGGTATCCCACCGGGATATCCGGGTCCCAGAGCACTTTTGCGGTTTTGGTGACCGCGTTATAGGGTGTGCTGCATCCGGCAAGCACAAATACGATGGCCAGCAAACTCCATTTGCAGGTCTTCACAACGGGTTCTCCCTCTGTAGTTGGCGCAGGTTCTGGTCGTATGCCTGTTCGAACACTTCCTGGAACAGACGCTCGAATCCCTGCTGACGACTGGATTTCAACTCTCGGTAATAATGCTGGTACATATCCCAGGCCCAGCGTCCCTCGTCCTCGTTCTGGCGCAGCCCCCGTCGGTAACCATGGAAACGACGCAGCAAGGCCTCGGGCGAAAAGGCATGCAGGATGGCCTCCAGCGCCTCGCTGATGGCCTCACGGGTTGCCTGCTGGTGGTGATTCAGGCTCTGCAGACTCTCCCGCACCGCCGCCGGTGCCGACAGGTGAACCGGGCTACGATGGCTGGCGAACAGGGTCTGCACCGTATCCTCATAACCCTCACCCAACCGCAGTGGATTATCCTCGATGGGTTGCAGGCGGGTTCGCAGCGCCTGATGCCTGCTGTCTTCTCCCTGATGCAGGGCCAACAGGCCTTCCACGGTCGACTTCAGTGTTTGCCCTACTTCCTCCAGGA
>NZ_DDOI01000051.1:0-22453 GCF_002341575.1 Marinobacter sp. UBA2498
CTGGGCAACCAGGCCTGCCGGCAGGGGCTCTCGGTGCGCTACTTGCGGGTACCGCGCCTGTTCGAACAGCTGCGCATCGCCCACGGCGATGGCAGTTACGCCCGCCTGATGAACCAACTGTTGAAAACCGACCTGCTGATCCTGGATGACTGGGGGATGCAGAAGGTCACCGTGCAACAACGACAGGATCTGATGGAAGTGATTGAGGATCGGCACGGAAGAGGCTCAACCCTGATCGCTAGTCAGTTACCAACCGAACACTGGCACGACTACATCGGCTCCGCCACACTCGCAGACGCCATTCTGGACCGGCTTCTGCACGGCGCTCACCGACTCAATCTAAAAGGAGAATCACTAAGAAAAGCCAAGGCACAAAACACGGAATCGGTTGACCCATCGTGACCGCTCAGAGTACAAAACTGACTCCAGCGTGATGGCCGTGTGCAAACCGGTCACGATCCCCGGAATGACCGGTCACGTTCGCCGGAATACGCAACCCGGCTACCCAGCTAATAATCTGCCGGTCAAGCCAAGTCCGATGTTCGAATAAGCTACCAATATCGTCAAACACTATCTGGCTTAGGCTTGTCGGATTTGGAAGGTTGGCGACCTCCTGCAACGAGCCCACGCAGGATGGATGGTTGGCAAACCGCTTCAGCCAGATCGTGTCACCAACGACGATGTGATTCAGAGTTCCAAGAATAGAGCCGAAAAAAGCCCCGCGATCCTGAGTTAAGTCTGTTGCAGAGAGCGAACTTGCAGACTCGTAAATTTTGGAATTCATCCATTGGTTGTATATGGACAGCAATTCAAAGTGATCTTTCAGGCTCACCTGAGTTCCCTCTCATGTATAACATTTTTATATTGGTCGCGATGACCATTTTTCCGACCAACTATCCAGAATGACCACTTTGCCAATCGAACCAAAAGTTCAAAAAATCTCAATATCTTGAATTCCAAACTTGCCTCAAAACTTCTATAAAAACGATCACAACGACTGCTTTTCCTGAGATCACCAATTTTTCGATAAAACCGATGACTTTTCCTGCCCACCAAACAAAAAGGCCTGAAGTTCTCACTCCAGGCCTTCTCGTCACTCAATGCAGTCAATCACCTTAACCGCACTTACTATCGCCGCAAGACAAACAGGTAGCACACCCATCCATCACGATCACCGCCTTGGTGCTGCACTTGCCACACATGGTGGCGTTTGGCGGGAAGTCGCTGGCCTTTTCATCATTCGTAGCCGTGCTGTGGCTGGCTTCGAACTCGGCGCGCTTTTCGGCGAGGATGCGCTTGGTGGTCTCGCTCATTTCCTCGCTTTCCAGCAGGCCAATGGCCTTCAGGTGCTTCTCGATCACGGCGCCGATTTCAGCGACCAGGGAAGGCATGAACACGCCGCCTTTCTTGAAGTAGCCCCCGTTGGGGTCGTACACGCTGCGCAGCTCTTCCACCAGGAAGGTTACGTCGCCACCCTTGCGGAATACCGCAGAGATAACGCGGGTGAGGGCGATAACCCACTGGAAGTGTTCCATCGACTTGGAGTTGATGAACACTTCGTACGGCTGCCGGCTCTCGTGGTCGGTGCCTTCGTTGAGCAGGATGTCGTTGATGGTGATGTACATCGCGTGCTCAGCCACCGGCGGCTTGATCTTGTAGGTGGTGCCCAGCAGGAAGTCCGGCCGTTCGATGTATTCGTTCATCTGAACGGGCTTGGTTTCTGCGTGCACCGGTGCCTGGTGTTCGGCGGCTGCTTCAGGGTCGGCCTTCTTTACGCGGTAGCCGACGATTTTGTTGCTGATTTTAACTGTCATGTTCGTTGTCCTGTGTCGGTTCCCGGATCAGTACTTGCCGTAGGTGCCTTCTTTAAGCGCGTCAAACAGGTTGGCGGCGTTGTGAATTTCGCCGTCGTACTCTACCTGCTCGTTGCCCTTGAGGGTGACCTTGCTGCCATCGTCCAGGGTGAACTCGTACATTGTGTTCTCGAGGTCTTTTTCCTTAACCAGTACGCCCTGGAAGGCTTCCGGGTTGAAGCGGAAAGTGGTGCAACCCTTCAGGCCCTTATCGTAGGCGTAGAGGTAAATGTCCTTGAAGTCCTGGTAAGCGAAGTCTGTCGGAACGTTCGCGGTCTTGGAAATCGAGGAATCTACCCACTTCTGGGCGGCGGCCTGGATGTCCACGTGCTGCGACGGTGTTACGTCGTCGGAGGTGGTGAAGTAGGCCGGCAGCTTCTTGTCTTCCTCCTCAGAGAAAGGCATGGCGCCCGGGTTCACCATATGGCGGTATGCCAGCAGCTCGAAGGAGAATACGTCAACTTTCTCTTTGGTCTTCCGGCCTTCGCGGATGATGTTACGCGCGTAGTGGTGCGAGAAGCTCGGCTCGATGCCGTTACTGGCGTTGTTGGCCAGTGACAGGCTGATGGTGCCGGTCGGCGCGATGGACGTGTGGTGGGTAAAGCGACCACCTTTCTCGGCCAGTTCTTCCACCAGCTTCGGCTCTACTTTGGCAATTTCCTGCATGTACTTGCTGTACTTGGCGTGCAGGATGCGGCCTTTCACCTTGTCGCCCAGTTTGTAGCCGTCTTCAGACAGCTGCGGGCACTTGGTGAGCATTTTCGGGGTAATCTCGAACTCGTCGTCCATGATCGGCGCAACGCCTTTTTCCTCGGCCAGGGCGAGGGACTGGCGCCAGCCTTCCACGGCCATCTCACGAACGACTTCTTCGGTGAACTGTACGGATTCTGCAGAACCGTAAGGCATGCGCAGCATGGCAAGGGTGGAACCCAGGCCGAGGATGCCCATACCGTGGCGGCGCTTGTAGGTGATTTCGTGGCGCTGTTCAGCCAGCGGCAGGCCGTTAATCTCAACCACGTTGTCCAGCATCCGGGTGAAGATCGCCACAACCTTGCGGTACCTCTCGTAGTTAAAGCTGGCCTTGTCGGTGAACGGGTAGTCCACGAACATGGTCAGGTTCACGGAGCCCAGCAGGCAGCTGCCATACGGGGGCAGGGGCTGCTCACCGCAGGGGTTGGTGGCACGGATGTCTTCGCAGAACCAGTTGTTGTTCATCTGGTTGACCTTGTCGATCAGGATGAAACCCGGCTCGGCGTAGTCGTAGGTGCTGGTCATGATGGTGTCCCAGATGAACTGGGCTTTCAGGGTGCGGTAGATGCGGCAGGCAACCTTGCCTTCACCGTTCACCACGTAGCCTTTTTGTTCCGGGAAATCACGGTATACAAACTGGCTTTCGTCGCTCAGGTCAAGCTTCTCGTCTTCCACTTCCTTCTGGGTAACGGGGAAGGAGAGGTGCCAGTCGGCGTCGTTGCGCACGGCTTCGATGAAGTCTTCAGTGATCAGCAGCGAGAGGTTGAACTGGCGCAGGCGACCGTCTTCACGCTTGGCCTGGATGAAGTCGATCACGTCCGGATGGTGCACATCGAACGTGGCCATCTGGGCGCCGCGGCGGCCACCGGCAGAGGACACGGTGAAGCACATGCGATCGAAGATATCCATGAAAGACAGCGGGCCGGAGGTGGTTGCGCCGGCGCCGGCTACGTACGCGCCTTTCGGGCGCAGGGTGGAGAATTCATAACCGATACCACAACCTGCCTTGAGGGTAAGGCCGGCTTCGTGGTTTTTTTCCAGGATGTCGTTCATGGAATCCTGAACGGTGCCGGATACGGTGCAGTTGATGGTGGACGTTGCCGGCTTGTGCGCTTCGGCACCGGCGTTGGAGGTAATCCGGCCGGCAGGGATGGCGCCGTTCTGCAGGGCCCAGATGAAGTTCTTCATGTGCTGGGTGCGCACGGATTTGTTTTCTACCTCGGCAAGGGCTTTGGCAACGCGTTCGTAGGTTGCGTTGATGTCCTTGTCCACGGGCTCGCCGGTCTTGGTCTTCAGCTGATATTTGCTGTGCCAGATGTCGATCGAGGCTTCCTGCATCGGAATTGTTGTTACCACTGCCTGTGCCTTAGCGTTCATTTCCACCCTCTGTCTTCCGGTATGTCTTCTTTTGATGGCGCCAGTCCTTGTACCGGCGGCGCCATACCCCTTGAAAATCGTATCTTTGGCCTTGGGCCTGTTTTCTTTTTAACCACTATATATGGGCTGAATCTGAAACGAGTATAACAGGATATAGTGTTCTGTGAATAAGAACGCAACTATTGATAGACGCTTCGGGGCAAAGAAAATCAATCAAAACCGGCTTGAATCCGGGAAATTTTTTCTAAAACAGCGGTTTGGGGCTAAAGGTTCAAAACCACTACATGTTGTGGTTTTGTGAGGAGGTGGTGTCAATAGCGAATTGTGCGATTCCGGAGGAAAAGTGAGAAAAACAAGTGGGCAGGGAGGGGAAACGGGGGCCAGTCTGGCCCCCGTTTTTTTATCAGCCCAGCAACAGGCTGTCGTCGTCCACTTCCAGCCCACGCTGCTTTTCAAACAGCCCGAGCAGGTCCTTCACTTCCAGACCTTCGCGGTCTTTGCCTGCGATATCGAATACCACCTGGCCCTGGTGCAGCATTACCGTGCGGCTGCCGACCTCCAGCGCCTGCTTCATGCTGTGGGTTACCATCAGTGCGGTGAGCTTCTGCTCTTCGATGATCTTGGTGGTGAGTTCCAGCACGAATGCAGCGGTTTTCGGGTCCAGCGCGGCCGTGTGTTCGTCCAGCAGCAGGATGCTTGAGGGCGTGAGGCTCGCCATCAGCAGGCTCACGGCCTGGCGCTGACCCCCTGAGAGCAGGCCCATTTTGTCGCCAAGACGTTTTTCCAGGCCCAGATTCAGGGACGAAAGGCTGTCCCTGAATTTGTCCATGTACTGCTTCTTTACGGCGCTGGTGAGGCCGCGGCGTTGGCCACGTTTGATGGCCAGGGCGAGGTTTTCCTCAATGCTGAGGCCCTCGCAGGTACCGGCCAGTGGGTCCTGGAATACCCGGGCAACACGGCCGGCCCGTTTGTGGGTCGGCAGTTTGGTGACGTCCAGGTTGTCCACGATGATCTGGCCACTATCTACCAGCACTTCGCCGGCGAGGGCGTTCAGAAAGGTGGATTTGCCGGCGCCGTTGCTGCCTATCACGGTGACGAATTCACCCTGGTTAACGGTCAGGCTCATACCCCGAAGGGCCGGGTTTTCCAGCGGTGTGCCCTTGCCAAAGGTAAGCCGGAGATCGGTTGCACTGATCATTTCGCCTCCTTAGTCCTTGCTACGGGAAAGTTTGCCGGCAATGGATGAACGTACGCCGGGCAAAACGATGGCCAGAGTGACCAGAACCGCGGTAATCAGGTTCAGATCCTGGGCCTGCAGTCCCAGGAAATCCGCATTCAGAGCGAAGGCAATGGCCAGTCGGTAGATGATTGCACCCACCACGCACGCGATGAGCGCGCGTACCACGGTTGAGGGAGTCACCACGGCTTCACCGCCAATCAGGGAGGCAAGGCCAATGACGATCACGCCAACGCCCATGGTGACATCGGCTGCACCCTGGCTCTGGGCGAAGAGCGCACCGGCAAGCCCGACAAGGCCGTTGGAAACGGCAACGCCGAGAACAATCATGGCGCCGGTGGCGATGCCCTGTGCCCGGGCCATTCTGGCGTTGGCGCCAGTGGCTCGCATGGCCAGGCCGGTTTCGGATTTCATGAAACGCCACAGCAGGATAAGGGCAACAAAGACCACAATAACGAACAGAAGCACCGGTACCTGGTGGTAGGCCAGATCCAAGTCGTACCAGGGCGTCAGCACGGTTTCTTCGGTAAGCAGGGCCACGTTGGGGCGGCCCATGATGCGCAGGTTGACTGAATAGAGCGCAATCATGGTCAGGATCGAGGCCAGCAGATTAAGAATGTTGAGTTTCACATTCAGCAGTGCTGTTACCGCGCCTGCGGCCATGCCGGCCATGACGGCACAGCCTGTGGCCAGCCACGGGTTCCAGCCTTCAATGATCAGTACGGCGGCAACGGCAGCACCGAGGGGAAAGCTGCCATCTACAGTGAGATCCGGGAAATCCAGCACCCGGAAGGAGAGGTAGATGCCGAAGGCGACCAGGCCGTAGATCAGTCCGGTCTCAATGGCACCATAAAGAGCGATGTTACTCAGCATGGTCGGGTATCACCAATGATAAAACGGGCAGCCCCTCGTGAGGGCCGCCCGTTGGGTTCAGGGGGATTACTTGGCGCTGTCGATCACTTTCTTCGCGTCTGCGATCACATCATCTGACAGGGTGATGCCCATGCGCTCTGCGGCGGCCGGGTTCACGAACAGGTCCAGCTTCTCCATGGTTTCAACCGCCATTTCGCCGGGTTTCTCGCCATTCAATACCCGGGCAACCATCACGCCGGTCTGGCGGCCATGGTCGTAGTAATCAAACCCGAGTGCTGCAACGGCACCGCGCTCAACGGTAGCGGTGTCCGCCGCGAATACCGGAATACTGGCGCGTTCACCAACAGAGATAACGGCTTCGGCAGCACTGATCACGGTATTGTCTGTGGTCAGGTAGATGGCGTCTGCTTTACCCACCAGGGAGCGGGCCGCGCCCAGAACCTCGGAAGTTTTGGTGGCAGCGCCTTTTACCAGTTCAAGACCACGCGCCGCGAGGCGCTCTTCGAGCAGTTCCACCAGGGAAACGGCATTGGCTTCGCCCGGGTTGTACACCGTGCCAATGCGTTTGGCATCGGGCATTACGCGCTGCAGCATGTCCAGGTGTTTGTCGATGGGCAGCATGTCGCTTACGCCGGTAATGTTTGCGCCAGGCGCCTCCAGATTGCTTACCAGCTTGGCACCAAGCGGGTCGGTCACAGCGGAGAAAATCACCGGTGTATTGCGGGCCGCAGCGGCAACGGTTTGCGCGGAAGGCGTTGCAATCGCCACGATCACGTCGGGACTCTCACCAACGAATTTGCGGGCAATCTGGGAAGCAATGGCAGAGTTGCCCTGGGCACTTTCGTGCATCACTTCGAGGTTGTCGCCCTCTTTGAAGCCGCGCTCGGCGAGTTCATCTTTTATGCCCTGGTAGACGGCGTCCAGTGCCGGGTGTTCCACAATCTGTGTGATGGCTACAACGCGGGGTTCCTGTGCCTGAACAAGTGTTGCCAGCGCCAGCAGGGTGGCACCGAACAGGGTGCGCAGGGTTGTCTTGGCCATATGCCCATCTCCGGGTAGGTTAACTGATATGTTGCGAATCTGAAGGGGCGGAAGTTTACCACAGGCAAGGGGTTCAAGGGGTAGGGGATGTTGCCGGTGGCGGCGTTTGGGTTGCAATAGATGCAGTTGGAAATTATTTTGCTTGTGTCACGTTTTGACCGCTCATACTATGTTGAAATACCCTACGAAAGTCTAATAATGAGTCATCTATAACTCCAAGAACGAACTGCAAGGAAGGTCCATGGACACAACAAACAAACTTCCCCTGGATATGGTCTATCACTGGGAGAATGCCAAGCCGAACTCCGTCTATATGACCCAGCCCATCGGGGACGGAAAAACGGTGGAGTATACCTGGGGCCGGGCGGTGGATGAGGCGAGGTGCATGGCGTCTTACCTGAAGTCCCTGAATCTCCCCGAAAAGAGTCGCATCGGCCTTATTTCCAAAAACTGCGCCCACTGGATCATGACCGACTGGGCCATCTGGATGGCCGGCCATATTTCCGTTCCGCTTTATCCCACCCTGAATGCCGACACCGTTAATTACATCCTGAACCACGCCGAGTGCGAGGTGGTGTTTGTCGGCAAGCTGGACGACTGGAACATGATGAAACCGGGCGTGCCGGAATCCGTGCGTTGCATCTCCTTCCCGCTGAGCCCGCCCAATGATTTCGAAACCTGGGACGATATTGTCGCCAAGTATCCGCCTCTGGAAGAAAACGTTCAGCGTGATGCCGACGAACTGGCCACCATCGTTTACACCTCCGGTAGCACCGGGAAACCCAAGGGCGTCATGCTCAGCTTTTACAATATGGCCTATGCGGCAGAGGGGGGCATGGAGGTACTCGGCGTGAGCTCCGAGGAGCGCATGTTGTCGTACCTGCCGCTGGCTCACGTATTCGAACGCACCTTTGTTGAGCTGGCATCGCTGTATGCCGGCTTCCATCTGTATTTTGCGGAATCTCTGGATACTTTCGTGCAGGATTTGCAGCGTGCCCAGCCAACTCTGTTCCTCTCGGTACCGCGCCTGTGGGTGAAATTCCAGCACGGTGTGCTTCAGAAGCTGCCGAAAAAGAAGCTGGACCGGCTGCTGAAGATTCCGGTGGTCAACAAACTGATCAAGAAGAAAATCCTGAAGGGTCTGGGCCTGGACAAGGTCAAGCTGGCAGGCAGTGGCTCGGCCCCCCTGGCGAGCGACGTTCTGGACTGGTACCGCAACCTTGGTCTCGAGTTGCTTGAGGGCTATGGCATGTCTGAAAACTTTGCCTACTCCCACATGAGCAAGCCAGGGCGCTCAAGAACCGGTTACGTCGGTGAGTCCGCGCCGGGGGTTGAAACCCGCATCAGCCCGGAGGGAGAGATCCAGATCAAGAGCCCGGCCACCATGATGGGCTACTACAAGGACGAAGAGAAAACCCGGGAGACCTTCACCGAGGATGGCTTCCTGAAGACTGGCGACAAGGGTGAAATTGATGAGATGGGCCGGCTCAAGATCACCGGTCGCATCAAGGAAATCTTCAAGACCAGCAAGGGCAAGTATATTGCGCCTGCACCCATTGAGAACCGTCTGATGTCCCACGATGCCATCGAGATGGTGTGTGTCTCCGGTGCCAATCAGACCCAGCCCCACGCGCTGGTGATGCTGGCCGAGGAGTCCCGGCCGAAAATGGCGGATGAAGCCTTCCGTAAGGAAATCGAAGAGAGCTTCAAGAAGCTGATTGCCGATGTGAACAAGACCGTGGATCCCCACGAACAGCTGGCGTTTATCACCGTAATGAGCGACGAGTGGTCGATCGAGAACAGCTTCCTCACGCCGACCATGAAGCTCAAGCGCAATGTGGTTGAGGATGCGTATCAGGAGCAAGTGGAGAACTGGTATGCACAGCGTCAGCCGGTTATCTGGCAGTAAAACGCCCGATTCAAAATGAAGATGTTATGGCCCGGCTCTGCCGGGCTTTTTTGTGCCGGAAAAAACCGACGTAAGTCGCATAGGGAAAAGGAGTAAGCGGGCCTAAACTGGATGAATATCAGGAGGATGTTATGAGCCAGTTGTCCCTTTTCCAGAAGCGTATCCAGGACGAAATTCCCCTTTCCCGGGCGTTGGGGATTCAATTGCATTCCTGGGATGGCCATTCGCTGCTGCTCAGTGCGCCGCTGGAACCCAACAAGAACCACCAGGGTACGGGGTTCGGAGGCAGCGTGTACTCTGCGGCGGTTACTGCGGCCTGGGGCCTGACTGAATTGGCACTATGGGATCTTGGCTTAAAGGGCAATGTGGTGGTGCAGAGCGGGAATATCGACTACCTCGAGCCCGTGTCTTCCGATTTCTATGTGATCTGCCGCCTGCCCGGTGAGGAGGTACCGGAACGTTTTCGCAAGAGTCTGGCCCGGCATGGCAAGGGTCGGCTGGATCTGACGGCAGAGGTTTTTTGCGGCGAACCAAACACAATGCCTGAGGGGGATCCTGTGGCGGTTTTCCAGGGGCGGTTCGTGGTTCAGGATGTGAAATCCCGGGTAACGTTCTGAGCTGGTCAGGCAATTGACCGGCTGTTGGAGATTGAGCGGCTCATCAGAATAATCGGAATGATGCCAGCCAGAACAATAATCAGGGCGGGCAGCGCGCTGTGGTACAGGCGCTCGTCAGAGGCGAACTGGTACACGTAGGTCGCCAGTGTCTCGAAGTTGAACGGCCTGAGTATCAGGGTGGCCGGCAATTCCTTCATGCAATCGACGAAAACCACCAGGGCCGCTGTTACCAATGTGCCTCGCAACATTGGCAAGTGAACCCTGACCAGGGTGTTGCCCGGGGTGTGGCCCAGAGAGCGGGACGCCATGTCCATGCTCGGGGTAATCTTCTGCAACGCACTCTCCACGCTACCGGCCGAAACGGCAAGGAATCGCACGGTGTAGGCAAACACCAGGGCGAAGGCCGAGCCACTCAGTAACAGGCCCGTGCTGATTCCGAATACGTCCCGCATCAGGCTATCCAGCCAGTTGTCAAAACCTGCCAGGGGCACAATCACACCAACAGCCAGCACGGCGCCGGGCATGGCATAGCCCAGGCTGGAAAGGCGCATCAGTACCTGCATTTTGCGAGTGTTGTGCAGTCGGCGGCTGTAGGCGAGCGTAACACCAATCAGCAGAGTAGTGAGGGCTGCCGTGCCAGAGAGGAAAAGGCTGTTGAAGGTGTTTCGGACAAAATCCGGGTTCCAGCTTTCACCGAAGTATTCCCACGCATAGAGCCCGAGGGTTGCACCGGGAATCACGAAACCGAACAGAACCGGCAAAGCGCAAACCGCTACGCAAATCATCTGGCGCGGGAAGGACATGGTGAAGCGCTGGATCGGCTCACGGTTGTCCCGCGCTGCGAACTGTTGCTGGCGTCTTCGGGAATACCGTTCCAGGGTAACCAGGATCACCACGAAGATCAGCATTGTGGTGGCTATTTGAGCGGCCCCACCGAGGTTGCCCAGATTCATCCAGGTATCAAACAGGCCAGCGGTCAGGGTCTGGACGGCAAAGAAGTCCACGGTGCCAAAATCGTTCAGGGTTTCCATCAGCACCAGGGAAAGGCCGACGGCTACCGCCGGCCGGGCGATGGGCAGAACCACCCTGAAGAACGTGCTCAGCGCGGAGTGGCCGAGACTGCGGCTGACCGCGAACAGAGACGGGGACTGTTCCAGAAAGGCGGCGCGGGCCAGAAGGTAAACGTAGGGATACAACACCAGCCCGATCATCAGCGTGGCGCCTTCGAGGCTGCGAATTTCCGGGAACCAGTAGTCTGCGGCACTGCTCCAGCCGAACAGGTCTCGCAAGGCACCCTGAACGGGGCCAGCGTAGTCCAGGAGGCTTGTGTACACATAGGCAATAACGTAGGCGGGCACTGCAAATGGTAGCAGCATCGCCCACTCAAAGAATTTGCGACCCGGAAACTCGCACATGGTGACCGCCCAGGCCGACGCCAGGCCTATAACCAGGGTAAGGGCACCCACCCCAATCATCAGTTTGAGCGTGGTTGTCAGGTACCGGGGAAGGGTGGTTTCGATCAGGTGTGGCCAGATGTTCTCTTCGGGAAAAAACGCCAGAAAAATAACGGAGAGAACCGGAAGGGCGACGATGGCGGTGGTCAGAAGTGCGCTGATCATCCATTTTGGAGAGGTACGCTTAGCCAGCAGGGGCTGGGATAGCCCTGGATTAACGCTGGTTGCGGCCTCGCTCATAGTGTCCCTGCGCCTGGATGTGGAGTCTGTCCAATTGAAGGCTGCAGATTGTAGTCACCTGACCTGATGCCTGCAACGACTGGTGTCATACCGGAAGAGGGAAGCGCCCGCCAAAGGGCATGTGAGGGTGGTCAAACCACCCTCACTGTTGGCGATTACTCGCCGTCGTAATCGACGCGGTCAACCAGTTTGACTGCGGCATTGCGGTTATCTGCAATCTCCTGCAGTGACAGGTTGTCGGGGTTGATCTCACCCCACTCGGCAACCAGTCCGGAAGGCTTAACCTCCGGGTTTGCCGGGTATTCCGTGTTTGCCTCAGCGTAGATACGCTGGGCTTTCGGTGAAGACAGGAATTCCATCAGTTTGATGGCGTTCTCGCGGTTAGGCGCGCTCTTGGTCAGTGAAATACCACTGATATTTACGTGAGTGCCCCGGCCTTCGGCGTTCGGAAATACAAGCCGTACCTGTTCGGCAATCGGCCGCTGGTTCTCATCCTGCAGCATATTGCCATAGTAGTAGCTGTTACCAATGGAGACGTCGCATACGCCCTCGGCAATAGCCTTGATCTGGTCGCGGTCACCACCCTGGGGTTTGCGGGCCAGATTGTCTTTCAGGCCTTCCAGCCACTTCTCGGTTTCGGCTTCACCATGGTGTGCGATCATGGAGGAGAACAGGGCGATGTTGTAGGGGTGCTTGCCGCTGCGAGTACAGATACGGTTGTTCCACTTGTCGTCTGCCAGTTGTTCGTAGGTGGTGATCTCACCTTCTTCCACGCGGTCCTTGGAAACGAAGATCAGGCGCCCGCGGGTGGTCAGGGCAAACCACTTGCCCTCGGGATGGCGCAGGTTTTCCGGAATGTTCTCTTCCAGAGTCTCGTTGTCGACGTTCTGAACGAGATCACGTTCTACCAGCTCGTTGAGGCGGGAAATATCAACGGTCATCACCAAATCTGCCGGGCTGTTGCGACCCTCGCGCTCCAGTCGCTCGGCCAGACCCTGTTTGGCAAAGACCACGTTGCTCTGGATGCCGGTTTCCTGTTCAAAAGCGTTCAGCAGGGGTTCGAGCAGATATGCCTGACGGTATGAGTAGATATTGACCTCGCCATCTGCGGAGGCGGCCATGGGCATGGCAGAGAGGGCGATTGCTGCGGTAGCAGCCAGTTTCATTCGCATATTCCCATCCTTTCGGGTGTTTCCGGTATTAATTTGCTTTGCCAGGATCGGCAAGTTTTTAAAAACGCCAACCATTCTCATTTCCATTGACTCCAGAGTCAATCTCTCCGTTGGCATATTTTTCTGAAAATGGTGTTATGCTTCGGAAGACTATAAAAACTATGCAAAAAGTAGTGGAATCCTCAAATGGATGGGAACGATCGAAGAGAGCACATACGCACGGCAATGAGTGCGAAAGTAAAGGTGGTTCACGAGGAGCTCGGCGAGTTCATATTCTCGACCCGCGATATCTCCGACGGCGGTGTTTTCATCGTTGTGGACACTGAGCCATTTGCGCCAAACCTCGGCGACACAGTTACCGTGCAGGTGCAGGGGCTACCTGTTCCAGCACCGATACTTGAAATGGTGGTCGTGCGCAAAACCAACGACGGGTACGGCCTCCAGTTTGATCAAAATGGTGACTGATAGACGGATTGAATGCCCCTGCCGTGGATAATGGCAGTGTTCAACCAACCGCTGTCAGGGATGCAACAGCCAGATGATCTTTTCAGTCTTTTCCAGAGCTTACAAGCCAATTATTGCAAGCCTTGTCCTGGTTTCCGTATCGGGCTGTGCGAGCTATTACTCACATTTTGCGATGTTTCCGGCTGAGAATTCATCCGGTGAGCCAAGACACGTGCGGCTGTCCTGGCAAAGCGCGGAGTATCCTGGTTGGTGGTTTGCCGGCGATAAAGCCACGCCCGTGAAGCTGGAAACCCAGTGCAGCGACCGTGTCTGGCGCCTCCGCGATGACGAAGAGGCGAGTGCCTGCGGCGAGGGTATTCGTGCCTGTGGCGAAGCGGGCCGGGATCTGGTGGCGCAGACGGGGCAGCCGGCAAGCGGCTCAACCCGCTGCATGTCCATCAATCCGGCGGATCCGGATGCCCGTATTGCAGAAATAGAAGGGAAACTGGAGTTGCTGGTGTCCTGTACCCCTGCCGTCTTGGCAGAGGGTGAGGGTGATGACGTGCTGAACCTTGACTATCTGCGAGCATCATCAGTTCCGTACACGGTTTATGTCCGGAAGGCGCCGCGGGGTTCAATGCGGTCCCGATTGCCTGAATTTGATGAATCGGTATGTGACGCAGAGTGACACTTTCTGACGTTGATATGTGACTCCCATCACGTTGCTACATTTTGTTTCCTGTTGAACATTAGCGTTACGTTTTGTCGCGTTTGGGTTACCTGGCGATACGATATTGTAATTGTGTCTTCCGGCGGTTCGGTCAGAATGGTAGCTATCGAAAAGTTTGTTGTGTGAGGTGGCCCGTGGGTGTCCAACAGAAAAAAGTCGCAGTTCATGATCTGGAAGTGGGCATGTTCGTGTCTGATCTGGACAGGCCATGGCATCAGACCCCCTTTCCGATTCAGGGTTTCCATATCCGGTCCCAGGATGACATTCGTGCACTGGTATCCCACTGCAAATGGGTTCTGGTCGATGTGGCGGAAGCAAGGGAATCCAAAGAGGTAAAAGGCGGAAGCAAGCCGGCTTTCGGAACATTGCAAGGCAAGCGCAGGGGTGGGCGGGAGCAACTCCAGTTGCCGCCCCTGAGTATTCGCGAGCCAGTGACGTATGAAACCGTTACCAGTCTCAAGAAGGAAATGAAAACCTCAAAGCGCCTGCTTGACGATATGGAAGGCGCGCTGGATCAGCTTTTCGAGACACTTCGTGCCGATGGCGTGCCCGATCTCCGGCCGATCGCTGCGATCACCAGCAAAATGGTGAGTAGCGTTGTTCGCCAGCCAGACGCTCTATTGTGGCTCAGTCGCACCCGTGCCCACGATAGCTACCTGTACCGGCATGCATTGAATACCTCTGTCTGGGCCCTGGTGTGTGGACGCCATCTCGGGTTGAACGAGGGGCTGCTGAACCATTTGGGCCTGGGTTGCCTGCTGTCCCAGGTGGGCAAGACCACGCTGCCTGCCGAGTTGCTGGCGCGGGAAGGCCAGTTAAGCTCAGAGGAGTATCTGACCTACCGGAGTTACGTTGGCCGTGGAGTCAGGATGCTTGAAAACGGCGGGCTCTCCCGTGCCGTGCTGAGTGTGGTTCAGGGGCATCGGGAACGTCATAACGGTTCCGGCTTTCCGGAGGGTGTCCGCGGCGATCGGATTCCATTGCTGGCCAAGGTTGCCGGTATCGCGGAATTTTTCGAATCGTTGATAGCGCCCCGGTCTCATGCCGAGCCGATGACACCGGCAAAAGCGGTCACGCTGCTCTATGAGATGCGCAATATCGAGTTCCAGGAGGACCTGGTCGAGAATTTCATCCAGGCGATCGGTATCTATCCCACCGGGAGTCTGGTCGAGCTGACCGATGGTCAGCGCGGTATTGTGGTTTCCCATTCCCCTGAGCGCCGTTTGTGGCCGCGGGTAATGGTAATGACCGATGCTGCCTCAAGGCCGTTGAAAACAGCCAAAATTATTGATCTGGCCAGATATAACGAAGGCAAGGAAGCGCCAGAAACCGTGCGGGTTCGCGATTGTCTGCCGCACGGTACGGAAGGCCTCGATCCTTCCTATTACGACGTGACCGGCGTGGAATCACGCTGGAGCCTCTCGGGCCTGATCAGCGGATAAGCACTCGCAGCTGTTTGCGAACCCACCGATAGGTATCCTCCGGACGGAAGCTGAGCAGCAGCTCGGACTCACCGCCGGAGGGACCAGCGACAAAATACTCAACCTCTCCGCTCTGCCAGTCGGCTGAATTTATCTGGATATCCTGCGGGCGTGTGCTGATGGCCTCCAGCTCCGCCAGGGAAAGTCCGCCCCAGATTTTCCGAACCGCAACCTGCTTCAAAGCTGTATCAGTGGCCGGATGACTGGCAACGTCTTCATCCAGGAAATATCGGTTTGCGACGGTTGTACTGATCGCCTTGAGTTCCCGGGTGAGATAGGTCTGGGCATCCTCCGAATCGATGTCTTCCATGGTTCGCACGGCGTTTTCGATTCGGTCCTTTTTGGCCTGCAGGTCTTCACTGTATTCAATGTCAGGATCGCGATCTTCATCATTCTCCGGTCGTGGCGGTGCGTTGTCGATTTCCTCCTGGGTTGGCGGCTCTTCACAGAGTTCATCGTCCTCGGGGTAAAAACAGATCGCGGCAAGCAGCTGGTTGGCGGGGGACATCGGGTTGTTGGCCGTGAATTCGGATTCGCTGACACTGAAATCAATCGGCGCTGTCAGGCCCGGAAGGGCCGCGTTCAACTGCGTAATAACCCGGTCGCGGATATCGATACCGTCGCCCTCAGCGACATTCTGGCTCCAGTTCAGGAGCATCAGGAACCGGGACAGATTCATCAGCGTTGTATTCTCCAGAACGTTTTGCTCAGTCAGCGTGTGGGTGCTCAAACCCTCATCATCCACCATTGGCGTTTGCAGCCCTGTGCGGGTGGTCTCGAAAAATTCGAGCAGGGTTACGTATTGCCTGGCCGGTACATCGCTAACCAGCGGCAGGTCTCCAACCCTGAACGTGAGGGTTTCGCCGGGGTAGTAGCGGAATTCTCCCGCTGTGTTCGTGGTGCCGGACTGACTGGCAGTCTGATAGGAAAGACCGTTAAAACCATTGAAATTGACTCGGCCGGTGCTCCTGTCGTCGCCGGAGCCTCCGCCGTCATCCAGACAGCCGGAGAGAGCAAGTGTGCCCAGCAGGGTGAACGTAAGTCGGGTGCGGTGAACGGATCTCATGGTTGAACGTACATTCCCTTCGTTTCAGCGCGCCTGCACCCGGGGTGCAGCAGCCTCTTTTGTAAATTGTTGTAACCGCATTATAGGGGCGTGATTTGCCTCATATCGGGATTCCTGTCGCAGTTTCCGTTATTGGTCCGGGGATGCCTCCGGCCGATAAGGGCCTTGAAATCAGCGACTTTGTCACAATAAATAGCAATCTAAATTCTGGCTGGCGGCGAGGGCCGTTCATTGCCGTTTTTCACCGAATCGGGATGAGTTATGACCAATGCACTGGAAATTGAGGGCCTCACCAAAACCTATGGTGACGGCTTCAAGGCTCTCAAGGGGATTGATCTGCACGTCGCCGAGGGGGACTTCTTCGCCTTGCTGGGGCCCAATGGGGCCGGCAAATCGACCACCCTGGGCATTGTTTGCTCCCTGGTAAACAAAACAGCGGGAAAGGTGCGGGTGTTCGGATATGACACCGACACCCATCTCTCGGATGCCAAGTTGAACCTTGGTGTTGTGCCGCAGGAGTTCAACTTCAACCAGTTCGAAAAGGTCTTCGACATTGTCACCACCCAGGCCGGCTACTACGGAATTCCTCTTAAACAGGCCTCGGCGTCGGCTGAAAAGTATCTGAAAAAGCTCGGACTCTGGGAGAAGCGGGACACCCCGGCACGCATGCTCTCCGGAGGTATGAAGCGTCGTCTGATGATTGCCCGGGCCCTGGTTCATGAGCCCAAACTGTTGATCCTGGACGAGCCGACTGCTGGCGTAGATATTGAACTTCGCCGGTCCATGTGGACCTTTCTGGAAGAAATGAATCGTCAGGGCACCACCATTATCCTGACGACCCATTATCTGGAGGAAGCGGAAGCCCTTTGCCGCAATATTGCCATTATTGATCACGGCAAGATTCTGAAAAACACCAGCAAAAAGGCCCTGCTGCAGCAACTGAGCCTGGAAACCTTTGTTCTGGACACCGAGAAGACCCTTGATGCCGCGCCTGAACTGAATGGTTTCCCGACTCGATTGGACGGAGAAGGTGCTCTCGAGGTGGAAGTGCAGAAAGGGCAGGGGCTCAACCAGGTGTTCGTGGAGCTTGAACGGTTGGGCATCAAAGTGGTCAGCATGAGGACCAAGGCCAACCGGCTGGAGGAACTGTTTATTCGCATGGTCGAAGAGAATGCTGCGGAGTCAACTCAAACCGTGGAGGGTGCAGCATGACTCCACAAGCGCTCTTCACCGCCTTTAGTACCATCGTTGTCCGGGAGATACGGCGGTTTACCCGCATCTGGGCGCAAACCCTGTTGCCGCCCGCGGTCACCATGACCCTGTATTTCATTATTTTCGGCAACCTCATCGGCTCCCGAATTGGGGAGATGGGCGGCTTCGACTACATGTCTTTCATTGTGCCGGGGCTGATCATGATGTCGGTGATCACCAGTTCCTACGCCAATGTGGTGTCTTCATTTTTCTCCATGAAGTTCCAGCGCAGTATCGAGGAGCTTCTGGTGTCGCCGGTGCCGAACTGGGTGATCCTGGCCGGCTATGTGACAGGTGGCATGGCGCGAGGCCTTGGCATCGGGCTGATTGTCACGCTGTTGTCACTGGCGTTTACCCGCCTGTCCATCCACAACTTGCCAATGATGGTTCTGACGGTATTTCTGACTTCGGCACTGTTTGCCCTGGGTGGCTTTATCAACGCCATGTTGGCGACCAAGTTTGATGACATCTCCATTGTGCCCACGTTCGTATTGACGCCGTTGACGTATCTGGGCGGCGTGTTCTACAGCATCGATTTACTGCCGGGGTTCTGGCAGGGCGTATCCATGGCCAACCCTATCCTCTACATGGTCAACGGCTTCCGGTACGGCATTCTGGGCGTGTCAGACGTTAATCCGTTTGTTTCTCTTGGTATGATTCTGGTTTTCATCTCCGTACTGGCATTCATCGCTCTCAGAATGCTGGAGCGTGGTAAAGGCATTCGCCACTGATTTCAGGAACCACTATGGCACTTAACGACGCTCCGCTTGGCAAGACAAGCGACTACCCGGACAGCTACGATCCTGGGCTGCTTTTCCCGGTGGCGAGAGAGGAAAATCGCCGCCGCATTGGTCTGGAGGATGGCCGTTGGCCTTGGTTTGGCGAGGATCTGTGGCAGGCCTGGGAAATCTCCTGGCTGCGTCCAAGCGGCGTGCCGGAAGTGGCCTGGGCGGAGATTGTTTTTCCGGCGGCCTCGCCCGCAATCATTGAGTCCAAATCGCTCAAGCTGTACCTGAACTCGTTGAACCAGGCGGTCTACTCTTCTCGGGAGCAGGTCGCGGAGGTGATTACCCAGGATCTTTCCAGCGCCTGCGGCGGTGCTGTTCAGGTGAATCTGTTGAGCGTCGACGAATCCGGTGAAGCGATTGGCCGGCCGGAGGGCTTCGAGCTCATTGATGACGAGCCGGTCAGCGAAGTGGTTTTTGAATACGCGCCTGAGGCGCTTTCAGCGAGTGGGGAGGTGGTGACAGAACGGCTCTGCTCCCATCTGCTGAAGAGCAACTGCCCGGTAACCGGTCAGCCTGACTGGGCGACACTCCTCATAAGCTACACCGGACCGAAAATCGATCGGGGCGGTTTGTTGCGTTACGTGGTGAGCTTCCGGCAGAAACAGGATTTCCACGAGCATTGCGTGGAAACCGTGTTTACCGATCTGATGGGGCGGTGCAACCCGGAGTCGCTTACCGTGGTTGCCCGGTATACACGGCGGGGCGGGCTGGATATAAATCCGTGGCGAAGCACGGAAACCGGCGGGGATGCCGGCCCAAGGTTGATACGTCAGTAGCAGGATTCTGTTTGAGCGCAGGGAAGCGCCTCAGGAAACATCCTCTTCCCGCCGCAGGCGATCTGCAGCATCTTCCAGAGCGGTCAGGATGGCCTGCCGCTCTTTCTCGGTGATCTTGTCCGAATCGAGATACATGGCGAAGCCGCTATGTTCGTGTTCCAGGAAGCTTCGGTTGGGCCCCATGTCGCGCCGGAAGTCGACCACTTCGTAAATTGGCACCGGCTTGACAAAGCCCTTCACGGTAATCTCGCCCTTGTCTCTGCACATGATCTTGTCCTTGATCAGCGCGAAGGTTTCGTAGGAAACGAGGATTTCGCCCGGCTCCGCCAGGGACTCAAGCCGGCTGGCCAGGTTTACTTCCTTGCCGATAATCGTGTAATCCATCCGGTTCTCGGCGCCAAAGTTACCAACCGTTGTATAACCGGTGCTTATTCCCATGCGGATTTCCAGCGGGGTCTTGATGCCCTGGCTGCGCCATTTCTGCCGCATGATTTTCATATGCTTGCGCATCTCGATGGCCATGGAGACACAGGCAAATGCGTCCTCCCTCTGGCCACGGCTGGTTGGATCGCCAAAGAACACCATGATGGAATCACCAACGAACTTGTCGATGGTGCCGCCATACTTGAGAGCAACTTCCGACATTTCATTGAAGTAGTGATTCAGCAGTTCGGTCAGTGCTTCGGGTTCCATTTCCTCAGACAATTCGGTGAAGCCTTTGATGTCAGAGAAAAACACCGCCAGTTTCTTGCGCTGGGTTTCCAGTCTCACGTCCCGCTCACCGGTGAAGATCGACTGCCAGACTTGAGGCGAGAGATATTTGGACAGTTTGTGTGAAAGCGCGATGGACTGCTCCCGCTGGTTCTGGATCTGGGTCTTTGCCAGCATCAACGCCCGTGCCTGCTGGTGGGAATAGTAAGCCGTAACGCAAATATAAAGCCCGGTGGATAAAATCGACACGATGCTGGTCAGCAGGGGCGAGTGTGGTCCGTCTGCCGGGCCGACGATCGCAACCGCCCCCGCAATGGAGGCCGCCATGAAGCCGGTGCCCAGGACCCACTGACGGATACCACCAACAATCAGGCAACTGAACATCAGCATCAGTGCAACGGCGAGGGAGGGGATGACGATCAGCCCGATGCAACCAATGAAAGCGCCACCAACCACGCAATCAAATATCAGCATTTTCTGACGGATGCGTGGCGAATTCCTGAGGAAAGTGCGGCGAGTCAGGGCATGGGCGATGTGGGGCCAGGTGAGGGCCCCGGCAACCAGCCAGAGAAGCCATTGCGGAAAGGCGCCCTGGAGAACGCCGGTTACGATAATGGCGGCGGTTGAGGTGTATGCCAGTACCCGGCCATTGTAATCGGGCATCGGGGGAATGGCGATCGGGTTGCCCGCCGCCTCGGACGAGAGGGCTCTGCCAGCTGAGCTACTGGCATTACGCAGGTCTGCCGGGGCACTCATCATTTCAGAAACGGATCCTGCCAATGAGCATGTCGCGGAACATGACCCAGTCACCCATAAGGCTGTACAGTGGATATTTGAAGGTAGCGGGGCGATTTTTTTCAAACTTGAAATGACCAACCCACGCAAAGCCATAGCCTATGACCGGCAAGGCCAGAAGCCACAACAGCTTGCCCGAAGCCAGAGCCCATACGGCGACTATCAGGACCAGGAGACTTCCAGCGAAATGCAAACGGCGACAGGTGACGTCGCTGTGCTCTTCGAGGTAGTACGGATAAAATTCGGAAAAGTTATTGAAGGTTTGCTGGTTGCTCATTGTGTTGCCACTCAACGTTGTACGACCGCGTCATTTATAATTGTTGGTAGACCCGACTACGACTAAAGGTTAACAGCATTACGTAGAACCCACAATTCACAGCCATGAATTGTGTTCGTACCTATATTTCAACAGTCTTTAAACAGCGAGCAGATATGACCGCAGTTACCGATTTCCTCCTGAACCGCTCCTCTGAACCGAGGCTGGAATCACCCGCGCCGGATTCGACAACCCTCGAAAGGGCCTTTTCCTGCGCGGCGCGTGCACCGGACCATGCACTGCTCAGGCCCTGGCGCTATCTGGTGATCGAGGGTAAAGGCCTTGAAGCCCTGGGAGAGCTGTTTGCGTCCACCTGTGCCAATAACAGCGATGAGAAAGAAATCGAGAAGCTCCGGCGTGCCCCCCTTCGCGCACCCATGGTCATAGTTGGTATCGCGTCGCCGAGGACGCATCCCAAAGTACCGGAAATCGAGCAGGTCATGTCGGCAGCTGCCGGCATGAGTTTTGTTGAGCTTGCCCTTCAGGATGCCGGTTTCGGCGTGATGTGGAGAACAGGCGGCGTTGCCTACCACTCCTCGGTTCACCAGGGGTTGGGCCTGGAAGAGCATGAACAGATTGTTGGCTTTCTCTACACCGGTACGGTCTCGGCATCCAAGCCGTCTGTGCCCAGACCGGCGGTGGACGAGTTTGTGAGTCATTGGCCCTGAGACCTTGTTGAATACCCCCGGCTTCTGCCGGGGGAAGCAGCTTGCCGCTTTTTCTTGCCCTTTTCCTTTCTCCTTTCCCGTAACCGCTACTCGGATTCTCTGCAGGGCCTGCCAACACTGGGTTTCCTGACAAATTAACACCTGACCATAAATCTGGCATTCAGCTTGCTTTAGTCCTGTCAAAGAGCACAGCCGGCAAAAACAGCTCGGCATACCAGTGCAGTTTTCGGGAGGCAACATGGCAATTACGTTTGATTCGGCTCTGGGCATTCATCAACACGCGGTTGAAGCGCGTGTTAAACGCGCCGAAGTTCTGGCAAACAACCTGGCAAACGCCGACACCCCGGGTTTCAAGGCGCGGGATCTGGATTTCCAGGCCATGATGCAGAAGGCCCAGGAGCAGGTCAGCGGATTCCAGATGGCCAAAACCCATGACGCGCACATGGATACCTCGCCATCGGCGTCGGAAAGCGATTTGATGTATCGGGTTCCCCATCAGCCGTCGGTTGACGGCAATACGGTAGACGCCCAGCAGGAGCAGACCCGGTTTATGCGCAACGCCATGGATTTCCAGGCCAGCTTCCAGTTTTTGAACAGCAAGTTCAGCGGTTTGACCAAAGCCCTCAAGGGCGAATAAGCCGCAGTCACAGGATTAGCGAAGGAGAATTTTCATGTCACTGGGCAGCATTTTTGACATCGCCGGTTCCGGCATGACCGCGCAATCACTGCGGCTGAATACAACCGCGTCCAACATTGCCAATGCAGAAACGGCAAGTTCCAGCACGGGGGAAACCTATCGCGCCAGGAAGCCGGTTTTCTCGGCGATTCAGCAGTCTCTGATGAATCCCGGGCAGGGAGGCTTGCCCATGGCTGCCGATGAGGGGCCGGGCGCCGGCGTGAGGGT
>NZ_DDOI01000051.1:22550-24785 GCF_002341575.1 Marinobacter sp. UBA2498
GGAGCTGCAGATGCGCCACGAGCCCCATCACCCGGCGGCCAACGAGGACGGCTACGTCTACTACCCCAATGTGAATGTGGTTGAAGAGATGGCGGACATGATGTCGTCGTCCAGAAGTTTCCAGATGAATGTGGATGTCATGAACACAGCCAAGTCCATGATGCAGCGCATTCTGACTCTCGGTCAGCAGTAACAGGGTGAGGAGCACAACATGACTGCAGTAAATGCAACAGACGCGTCGGATGTTCTGAGCCAGTACCAGCTGAAGCAACAGAATGGCGGCCAGGGCACCAGCGAGTTGGGTCGGAACGAGTTCATGGAACTGATGCTGGCCCAGCTGAAGAACCAGAACCCGCTGGAACCCCAGGACAACGGTGAATTCATCTCCCAACTGGCCCAGTTCAGCTCGCTGGAGGAAATGCAGAACCTTTCCGGTACGGTTGAGGATGTGGTGGGTCAGTTCCGTTCCAGCCAGGCGCTGCAGGCCTCTGCCATGGTCGGCAAAACCGTGCTTGCCCCTTCCCAGATCGGGGTTCTGGGTGCGGACGGTGAGATCAGCGGCACCGTTGAAGTGCCGGCATCGACCGGTGGCCTTCGGCTTTCGATTCAGGGTCAGAATGGTGAGCGGGTTCGCCAGATCGACATGGGTAGTAGTCCGGCAGGGGTGACCTCGTTCCGCTGGGATGGCCAGGACGGCAACGGCAATCCCTTGCCGCCGGGCGCCTACCGGATTGTGGCCGAGGCTTCCTACCCGGATGGGCCGCAGCAGTTGGGTACGATGGTAAGTGCCAATGTTGACAGCGTGTCCCTGGGCCAGGGTGGCTCCATTACCCTGAATCTTGCAGGCATGGGCTCCATCGCCCTGTCTGATGTAAAACAAATTAACTGATACCGGTGAAACACCAAGGGGTGAACCATGGGATTTAATACGGGTTTGAGTGGCCTTCGCGCGGCATCGGTGGATCTGGACGTCACCGGCAACAACATTGCCAACGCCAGTACCGTTGGTTTCAAGGGCAGCAAGGCCCAGTTTGGCGATCTATACGCCAGCGGTTTCCTGAGCGCAGGCACCAACCCGATCGGCGACGGTGTCCGGGTCCAGGATGTAAAACAGTCGTTCGGTCAGGGAAACGTCAGTTTTACCGACAATGGCCTCGACATGGCGATTAGCGGTGATGGATTTTTCATTTTGAATAACGGCGGTGAGACTCGTTACTCACGAGCAGGTCAATTCGGAGTCGATAAAGACGGGTTCGTTACCAACAACCAAAATATGCGCGTACAGGGATTTACCGCGGATGCGGATGGAAATCTTTCGGGCATTCGCGGTGATCTGGTTATAGATTCTAACAACTTGGCGCCCAGACGGACTACCTTACTGGAAACTGATGTCAATCTAGATGCCCGAGAGTCTGTACTTGAAAATCGAAGCGCTTTTCTAATTGGTCGGCCTGGTGTTGCCGAGCCGGACAGCGCGCAGACTAATGCTATTTTGAACGAGTCCTTCACAGTTACCTACCGCGACGGCTCCACTTTTAGTAGCGGACAGACGCCCGCTGCCTTGTCGGCGGCGTACGGTGCCAACGACTTGGCCAACTATTTCAACGGCATCGATGGCTTAAATGCGTCCGCGCTTACAGAACAGACTCTTGACGCCACTGAACTGGAGTCAGCTCTTGCTCAGTCAGATTTTGAGTTTTCGATTTCTGTGGGCGAGAATGGCGAGGCGGGCAGTGCCACTATCGATAGATCCAGTTTAAATGGAAACCCTCCAACGGCGATCGATTTTGCTGAGCTGCTGACTTCACTTCCTGGATTGAGTGGCGTCAGCGCCGAAGTGGAAAATGGAAGCGTGCTGATTCGCCAGAACAGCGGTTTTACATTGGAAACCAGCTTTCCGAATACTCCCACCTCTATAACAGGTGAAGGTGTGACGAACGGATTCCTGAGCACCCTGTCTGCAGATGACAGTATTGAAAGTCTGTCGTCTGAGAGCCTGTCGTCTCCTCCGACTACACCTAATCTGGGGGCCAATTTCAATGCCGGAGCAGCCGATCCTGTGATAACGAACCAGTTTAATCCACTGGATCAGCGGACCTACAACCACGCAACCTCTACAACCATCTACGACAGCTTGGGAAACTCTCACGAATTGACGCAGTTCTATGTCAAAAACCTTTCACCGACAGCCAGTAATGGCAGCAGTCAGTGGTCGATTTACACCCAAATTGATGG
>NZ_DDOI01000051.1:24895-25831 GCF_002341575.1 Marinobacter sp. UBA2498
GCGGTACCAATCAGGACCCCTTCGTCGCAACATTTAATGCCAGTGGTGAATTGGAGTCCGTTCGTGACCCCGATGGAAACATTTCTAATAATGGCGAAATCCTGATTACTGACTGGGAGCCAAAAGATGCCAACGGCGTTCCCAATGGCGCTGACGGTCCACCTCAAGATCCGGCAAGCGTGGTGACTCCCATACCAGACCCGCCAACCAGCTCGGCGTTCGTTGTCAACCTCGGAGGTACAACGCAGTACGGTGCGTCCTTCGGGGTCAATGATCAACAGCAAAACGGATACACTACAGGTCGTTTATCCGGGCTCGACGTTTCGGACAGCGGAGTAATTTTCGCCCGCTACACCAATGGGCAGTCACAGTCTCTCGGCCAGGTAGCCTTGGCATCTTTCAATAATACGAACGGCCTCTCACCGGTTGGAGATACAACCTGGACGGAAACGTTCGAATCGGGACAACCGATCTTTGGAGCTCCGGATACCGGGACCCTCGGGTCGATTCAGGCCAGCTCGGTCGAGGAATCCAACGTCGACCTATCGGCGGAACTGGTCAACCTGATCATTGCCCAGCGTAACTACCAGGCCAACGCCAAAACCATCGAAACCTCCAATGCGGTCACCCAGACCATCATCAACCTCCGTTAATTTCGCGAACTTGCGAACGTGGCATGACTCCTGCTTCAAGACTGGAAACAGTCAAAATTCCGGCAGGAGTTTTCCCATGGACAAAGCCCTCTACATCGGTATGTCTGGCGCCAAGCAGAACATGCTGGCCCAGCAAGCCCATGCCAACAATCTGGCGAATGTCAGCACCACCGGCTTCAAGAAGGACTTCTCCCAGGCACGTAGCATGCCTGTCTTTGGGGAATTCCATCCCACCCGGGCCTATGCCATGACAGAACGACCCGGCACAGACCTTTCCGCAGGC
>NZ_DDOI01000122.1:0-189 GCF_002341575.1 Marinobacter sp. UBA2498
TCTTCAGCTTTTGTTCACGTTTCTGATGGTTCGCCTGAACCGGCAAACTCCTCGGCGCACCAGCACGCTGGTCCATATCAGGAGCCAACGCTGCCTGGTACACACCGGCAAACCTAAGACCGTTACGGCCGACGGGGATGTGGTCTCCAGAACGCCTCTCAACGTAGTCTGCAAGAGCGGCTGCCTGCG
>NZ_DDOI01000122.1:367-1145 GCF_002341575.1 Marinobacter sp. UBA2498
CCTGAGCTCCACAGAAAGATGGCAGGTTTTCCAGATACGTTTTGTCACTGACTTTTTCCGCAGGAAGCGCAATCATGGGTTTTGCTGGCATAATCAACCAGAAAGGCTGACATTAAATGCCAGTATGTCGCTTTTGCAATCATGTCCCTGGTTTATGGCCACTCAATGCGGCCGCCTGGCTTCCGTTCCAGCTGAATCGTCGAAAAGGACTAGAGAATGCCCACAGAAACTGCACCGGTCTCCTCGAAGTTAATCACAGGCATTAAAACCGGCCTCATCGCGTTGACCCTGTCGGCCATTGGCCTCCCGGTCCTTGCGGCCGAGCGCCTGTATATCTTTACGGAAAACTACCCTCCCTATAATGCCTCTGAAACCGGAAAAGGGTTCGCCCACAATGAAGACGACATAACCGGCATCTGTGCGGATATGGTCAAGGCGATGCTGTCCCGGGTCGACTATGACTACGTGATGAAAATGCGGGACTGGAGTTACGCCTACAACTGGGTACAGGATCGCGAAAATCATGGTCTGTTCTGCACCGCGCGCACCGACGAGCGGGAAGATCAGTTTCAATGGGTAGGTCCTCTGGCATCAATCAAGTGGACGTTGTTCGCCGCGCCAGACTCCGATATCACTCTGGACTCCCTGGAAGAAGCCAAAGACCTGAGAATCGCCGGGTACAAGGGCGATGTGATGTCCGAGTACCTGGTTGATCAGGGATTCAACGTGGTGATGGGGGTTTCAGGTGATGTGAACACTCGTCGCCTTACCCTCGGCC
>NZ_DDOI01000122.1:1173-4242 GCF_002341575.1 Marinobacter sp. UBA2498
CCGACCTGTGGGTTACCGACGGCCTGGTGGGCCCCCTGATGGCAGAGGAAGAGCACGGTATCACCGGGCTGCAGCCGGTGCTGGTATTCCGGGAGACGCCCATGTATCTGGCATTCAGCAACAATACCGATCCGGCTGTGATCGAGGATCTCCAGCAGGCTCTGGACGAGGCTCGTGAGGCTGGAGAGATCGAAAGAATCGCTGCCAGCTACGAATAAGCAATCAGGGATGGGCGGAATTTTCAGAACCAGAGCCCGATCTGCGGATCGGGCTCTTTGCGTTCGATCAGCAACCCGTTCTTCTCAAGCATGCCAATGAGCTTTTCGGTATCCTCGATGTTCAGGAAGCCGCCAATTGATACTTCGGTATCCCGATGGGTCAGAGAGAGCTTCGCCGGTGTGAACGGGTGCGGCGGTGAGGCAACCCTGAGCCGCGCATAACGGGTGGGAAGGGTCCACTCGGCCTGCTTGCGCTTTCTGCCTTTCTCCAGATGAATGTCCTCATCGTCGATGGACAGCACCTCCTGCCGCTGGCACTCCCGCGAGGTCAGGTAGATGCCGCAAGCGAGCGCAATCAGCTCCAGCCCGGCAAACGGAATAATCACCCAGGCGCCCATAAGCGTAAAGCCCGTTGCGATAAGGGCTGAAAGCACGAACAGGGCGGCCCAGATCCGGACATTGCCATGCCAGCTGAGGGAACGGTTGGGTGTCAGGACCAGCCGGAAACCATCCGGATGTGGCAAGCGTTCCACCATGGAATCTGCCTCAGTTTTAACGCGCCGCTAGACTTGATGATAGTCAATTATACGGTGAGTGCGACTTGATCAGATCTGACAGTTGGCTGGAGGAACCGTTTCGAAAACCGAGCGGGCAGTCTCCAGCTGATTTTGCAGGGAGGCAATGCGGGTGTCGTGATTCGGATGGGTGGACAGAAATTCCAGCGGTTGTGCGCCCGAAGCCTGCGCCATGTTCTGCCAAAGCCTGACACTCTGGCCCGGTTCAAAACCGGCCCGGGCCATGATTTCCAGGCCCATCAAATCGGCCTCCTCCTCATGGGCACGACTGAACGGCAGCGTAATACCCAGTTGGGCGCCAATGCCCAGAGCCTGCTGTATCTGGTTCTCCGCAATTTCACTTTCGGTGAACAGGCCCACCAGCAGCATTCCTGCTTGCAGGCCCAGTTCCTGGGTCAGGCGTTCATTGCCGTGGTCGGCAAGAACATGGGCTATTTCATGACCAATGACCGTGGCCAGTTGGGCCTGGTTTTCGGCCAGTTCAAGTAGCCCTGAATGCACGCCGATCTTGCCTCCGGGGAGGGCAAAAGCGTTGGGAGTGGCATTTTCAAAGACGGCAATCTCCCAGGACTGGGGCATTGGAGCGTCCGGATATCGGGTGTGGGCGGCGCTGACCAGGGCCTCCGTAATGCACTGCACTAAGCGGTTGATGTCAGGCCTTGTGATTACGGCATTTTGCTGCTTTATCTGCGCGAAGCTTTCCTGGCCCATATCAGCCAGAACGGCATCGGGTACCAGAGCCAGCCGGTTCCGACCAGTGGGGGATTCCTGGCAGCCGGTCAGGAAGGTGACAGTCACGAGGATAAGCAAAAGCGATTTCAAGCAGGTCTCCGTTACCCGTAAAGTAAAACTCTGATTTTATCGTTAGTATCCGCGGTCGGGGAGACTTACGCCATCCTGTCAGCGTTTGTTGCGGGTCTTTGGTAGGATGGTAAGTCGGTTATGGGGGAAAGACGGTTATGAGGGTGATGTTGCTGGGCGCTACCGGCCTGACTGGTGGCAAAGTGCTACAGGGTTTGCTGGGCAGAGAAGAGGTTACGCAGGTGGTGGCGCTGGTGAGGCACAAACTGCCGACGCTGCATGACAAACTGGCACAGCATGAAGTCGATTTCGATCGCTTGGAGGATCACGCCGAACTGTTCGATGTGGATGTGATTATCTGCTGCCTGGGCACCACCATCAAAAAAGCGGGCTCACAGGATCAGTTCCGGAAGGTGGATCTGGGCTACCCGATGAAAGCGGGTGAGCTGGGTCGCTCCCGTGGAGTACGAGCGTTCATCCTGATGTCTGCGATTGGAGCCTCGTCGTCGTCGACTATTTTCTATAACCGGGTAAAGGGCGAGCTTGAAGACGCCCTGAGAGATCTCGACTATCCCTACCTGTCCATCTATCACCCGAGTCTGTTGTTGGGCGATCGCAAAGAACAGCGCACCGCCGAGGCCCTGGGCATAAAAGCGATGCCACTGGTGAACCGTCTGCTGATCGGTCCCCTGGATAAGTACCGCGGCATCGAGGCGCAAACGGTGGCCAATGCCATGGTCAATGAGGCGTGTAGGCTGGCCTCAGAGCCTGCTGCCGAGCAGGTGGTCCAGACGCGCGAGTACGATGAGATTGTCCAGCTGGCGGGCTGAGCCGGTTATTTCCCGTTCAGAATGCCGACAACCAGACGGCCGGCCAGGCCAATGAGAATGGCCCCGAAGATACGCTCGAACCACACGGCTTTCTGTCTGAGCAGGGTCAGCCATTTCGGGTTGGAGAACAGCCAGGCAACGATCAGGTACCAGCTGGTATCAATGACAAGGGCGGTTGCGGCATAGCCGAACTTGGCCATCAGGCTGGTGTCGGTGCCCACCACCTGACTGAACAGGGCCAGGAAGAATACCGCGATTTTCGGGTTGAAGAAGGCAATCAGAAAACCGTCACGGGCCGCACTTTTGGTGGTGGGCGGCTCGGGCAGTTCGTCATCCGCCTGCCGCTTTGCCATCAGTCCTTTCACGCCCAGCCAGGCCAGGTACAGGGCGCCGCCCCATTGCAGAATTGAAAACGACGTTGGCGAGGCGGTGATGATGGCGGCGAGCCCGAGGATGCTCAGAAAGGCATAGATGCCGACACCGATGCCATGGCTAAGAGCGGTGATGATGCCGTTGCGCCGACCACCGGTGAGCGTCTGCTTGAGCACCAGTGCCAGCGAGGGTCCCGGGGACATAGCGCCCAGAATGCAGATGGTGACCACGGTCAGCCAGGTTGCAAGCGTCATGGTGGGTCAGTCCTTTGCA
>NZ_DDOI01000122.1:4327-11366 GCF_002341575.1 Marinobacter sp. UBA2498
AGTCCTTTGCAATTGAAACAGGCTGCCGATTCTAGCAGCCTGTCCGCCGGTAAAAACCTGGAAACTGCAATCAGTTCAATGCTCAATCACCCGCCAGAATCCACCTGGCGGCCTTCTCGGCAATCATCAGGGTTGGCGAATTGGTGTTGCCGCTGGTGATCGTGGGCATTATCCCGGCATCCACCACGCGCAATCCCGCCACACCCCGGACCCTCAGGTGTGGGTCCACTACTGCCTGTTCATCATCGGCTCGCCCCATACGGGTAGTGCCCACCGGGTGAAAGATCGTGGTGCCGATGTCGCCCGCCAGCTTCGCCAGCTCGTCGTCGGTCTGGTACTCAAGTCCTGGTTTGAATTCCTCCGGCTCGTACTGCATGAAGGCAGGCTGTTCGGCAATACGGCGCGTCACCCGCAAAGAGTCTGCAGCAACTTTCCGGTCTTCCGGCGTGCTCAGGTAATTGGGGGATATCGCCGGTGCCTGTTTTGGATCGTTGCTGCGGATGCGCACCGAACCCCGGCTGGTGGGGTTCAGATTGCAAACGCTGGCAGTGATGGCCGGGAAATTGTGAAGCGGCTGCCCGAAGGCGTCCAGGCTAAGGGGCTGCACATGGTATTCGATGTTGGCGTAATCGTATTCCTCGGAACTGCGGGTAAACAGACACAGCTGTGAGGGCGCCATACTCATCGGCCCCGAGCGTGTAAGCAGGTATTCCAGGCCGATCCTGGCCTTGCCGATCAGGGAGTTAGCCATGGTGTTCAGCGTTGTGACCCCTTTCACCTTGTACACAGACCGGATCTGCAGGTGATCCTGGAGGTTCTCGCCAACGCCGGGCAGGTCGGCAACTACATCAATGCCGTGTTCCTTGAGGAGGTCGGCGGGACCAATGCCCGAGAGTTGGAGCAATTGCGGGGAGCCAATGGCGCCAGCGGACAGGATAACTTCCCGTTTTGCCCGGGCGATAACGTCATCGCCGCCAGACCGCTCGACCCGAACGCCGACACAGCGAGGCCCGGAACCGGCGTTTTCTGTCTCGAGCCCTAATACATGGGTTGAGTGCCATAGGGTCAGGTTGGAACGCTTTTCCGCGTTCCTCAGGAACGCTTTGGACGTATTCCAGCGCCAGCCGGAGCGCTGGTTCACCTCAAAGTAATCCACGCCCTCGTTGTCGCCGCGGTTGAAATCCCGGGTCCGGGGTATGCCCGCCTCGACGCAGGCAGTGGCAAAGTCCTCCAGCACTTTCCACTTCAGGCGCTGATGCTCCACACGCCATTCCCCGCCGTGACCGTGGTACTTGCGGTGCTCCGGATCGGCATCGCCGCCTTCATCAAGGCGGTAGTGATCTTCATGGCGCATGAAATCGGGAAGACAGTTGTCCCAGTTCCAGGCGTCCTCGCCGGTAATTTCGGCCCACTGCTGGTAATCCCGGGCCTGGCCACGAATATAGAGCATTCCGTTGATGCTGGAGCAGCCTCCCAGAGTCTTGCCGCGGGGGTAGATGAGGGATCGGCCGTTCAGGCCAGGATCGGGCTCGGTACGGAAACGCCAGTCTGTTCGCGGATTGTCGATGCAGTACAGGTAGCCCACCGGGATATGAATCCAGTGGTAGTTATCCCGTCCGCCAGCCTCGATCAGTAGCACCCGATTCTCCGGGTTTGCGCTCAGCCGGTTGGCCAGCAGGCAGCCGGCAGTGCCGGCGCCGATAATGATGTAATCGAACTCCTGATGTCCCGTCGCATTGTTGTTGTCGGACATGGCGTTTTCTCCGCTGCTGGTTTTCTAGTTACTTGGCGGTCGGCATCACAAATTCCGCACCGGCATCAATGGAATCGGACCAGCGCTGCATGATGGATTTCTGGCGCGTGTAGAACTTCACGCCCTCTTCGCCGTAAGCGTGGGTGTCGCCAAACATCGAGCGCTTCCAGCCGCCAAAGCCGTGCCACGCCATGGGTACGGGAATGGGTACGTTAATCCCGACCATGCCGACCTGGATTCGGCGGCCAAATTCCCGGGCCACGCTGCCGCTCTCGGTGAAGCAGCTGACACCGTTGCCGAATTCGTGGTCGTTGATCAGACGAATCGCCGTTGCGATATCGGGTACCCGGACACAGGCCAGAACCGGTCCGAAGATTTCTTCACGATAGATCGTCATATCGGGCGTGACGTGATCAAACAGTGAACCGCCCATCCAGAAACCATCGGCGCAGCCATCGCCGGTGTTCGAGGCATCGAACTCCCGGCCATCCACGACCAGCTCGGCACCTTCTGCCACACCCTTGTCAATGTAGCCGGTAATGCGCTGGTGTGCGGCGGCGGTAACAATCGGGCCCATCTCGGCATCCAGCTGTTCGCCGTTTTTCACTTTCAGGCTTCGGGTCCGCTCGGCCAGTCTTGGCACGATCTTGTCCGCAACATCCCCGACAAGCACCGCCACACTGATGGCCATGCAGCGCTCGCCGGCACTACCATAAGCGGCACCGATCAGGGCATCGACCGCTTTGTCGAGATCGGCGTCCGGCATCACCACCATGTGGTTCTTGGCGCCGCCCAGCGCCTGAATACGCTTGCCGTGCTTGGCGCCTTTCTCGTAAAGCAGGTTGGCAATCGGGGTGGATCCGACAAAACTCAGGGCCTGGACATCCGGATGCTCGATCAGGGCGTTCACCGCGTCCTTGTCGCCCTGCACCACGTTAAATACGCCATCGGGCAGTCCGGCCTGTTTCAGCAGGTCGGCGATCATCAGGGAAGCACTCGGGTCGAGGGGGCTGGGCTTCAGGACAAAGGTATTGCCTGCGGCGATGGCTACCGGAAACATCCACATGGGCACCATCGCCGGGAAGTTGAACGGGGTAACGCCGGCGACCACGCCCAGGGGCTGGCGGGTGGTCCAGTTATCGATACCCGTGCTGACCTGCTCGGTGTAATCGCCTTTCAGAAGCTGGGGAATGCCGCAGGCGAATTCGACGATGTCGATGCCCCGGGCTACTTCGCCCTGGGCGTCCGTGAATACCTTGCCATGCTCCGCGGTGATGGCGCGGGCCAGGTCATCCTTGTGGGTGTTCAACAGTTCCAGAAACTTGAACATGACCCTGGCCCGGCGAATGGGCGGTGTGTCGGCCCAGGCGGGGAATGCAGCATCGGCGGCAGCAACAGCGGCGTCTACGTCCTCACGGCCGGCCAGAGCTACGCGGCCTGTGACCTGTCCGGTGGCCGGATTGAACACGTCCTGGGACTGGCTGGATGTGCCGAGAGATATTTCGCCATTGATATAATGCTGGATGGTTGCGTTGGTCATGGATGCCTCTGTCTTTTCGCGATTGGCCGCTCGAAATGGCAGAAATGCATTCTGCTAAGGGCCCTTAAGGAGCTTTGGGTAATTTCTGACCATACAGGTTAGGTGTGGCAAAGGGGGAAAGCAATTGAGATTTTCACAAGCCAGATATAAGGTAATCTTATATCGAGAACCTGAAACGAGACGCTTATGTACCCCCTTCAGAGCCTTCGGGCGTTCGTTACTGTCGCCCGTGAGGGCAGTGTAAGCCGCGCCGCCACTCGCCTCCATCTGACTCAGCCCGCCGTCAGCCTCAAGCTCAAGCAACTGCAGGACGAACTGGAACTCAAACTGTTCCTGCGCAAGCCCCAGGGTCTGGTGTTGACCCCCGATGGTCAGGCTCTCTTGCCTTCGGCTGAAAAAGCACTCGCTGCCATGGCAGCGTTTGAGCAGAGCGCCCGGGCATTGCATAACACCCTTCGAGGGCGGTTGCGGATTGGTACCATCGTGGATCCGGAATTTATCCGTCTCGGGGCGTTTCTGCACCGCCTGGTGGAACGGGCGCCACAACTGGAGACCGAGCTGCGTCAGGGTATGAGTGGCAGCGTGTTGGAACAGGTCAGGGATGGCCGCCTCGATGTCGGTTTTTTTCTGGCGCCGCCCGGCGTCGGGCCGGGTGCACTGGCGCCGGATGTGGTTCACCGTGAGCTGACCCGGTTTCACTACTATGTGGTTGCGCCGGCGGGTTGGGGGCCGAGGCTTCGGTCGGCCCAGTGGTCCGACTTGGCAGCTATGCCCTGGATTGTGACCCCAGAAGACTCCGTTCATCACCGGCTGCTTAAAGGCACTCTGGAACCCATGGGGTTAATGCCGCGGGGCGTAGCCCAGGTCGATCAGGAGGCGTGCATGCTGGACCTGGTCAGGGCAGGTGTGGGTTTGAGTCTCGCGCGGGATGCATTGGCGATGGCTGAGCGCCAGGAAACCGGCCTGGAAATTGTTGAGGGGTTGCAGTTGCCTTGCGCGCTCAGTTTCGTATGGCACCAGGACCGACAGGGCGAGCCTCTGATCGCGGAGGCTCTGGAAGCCCTGGCGGGTGTCTGGGCGGTTAGCCCAACGTAGCATCCAGGAACATCATTACGGCAAAACCGCCCATCAGGCAGAAGGTGGACATGATTTTCCATTGCCGGTGATGGGTTTCGGGGATAATTTCATTGCTGATGATGAACAGCATGGCGCCTGCTGCGAAGCCAAGGGTCCAGGGCATTATTGGCTCGGCAAGCCAGACAAGCGTCGCTCCGAAGAGACCACCCAGTGGCTCGGCCAATCCAGTCATCAGGGCAATGCTGAAGGCCTTGATTCGCGAGTAGTTGATGGCCAATAGCGAAAAAGCGACGGCCAGCCCCTCCGGAATGTTCTGGAGTCCGATACCGGTGGCAAGAACATAGCCATTATTGACATCGCCGCCGGCGAAACCGACGCCCACCGCCATGCCTTCGGGGAAGTTGTGGAGGGTTATAGCGACAATAAAGAGCCAAATGCCGCGGATGTAAGAAGCGTCCGATCCTTCCCGGCCCAGTTCGAAGTGCTGATGCGGCAGCTTCTGGTGCACAAAGTAGAGGGCAGCGGCACCGGAGAGCAGGCCGAAAATGACAATCAGCGCGGCGGTCCAGGTCTCGCCAGTAATCTGTTCGCCGTACTCGAGGCCAGGTAGTAACAGAGAAAAAAATGACGCCGCCAACATCACGCCTGCGGCTGAAGCCAGCATACCGTCCTGCAGTTTATGGGTGAGGGTACGGACAAGAAACACACCCAGGGCGCCCACGCCACTGGCAAGGCCCGCCAGCAGGCTGGCAATGGTTCCCAGCCAGACAATACTGATGTCAGAAGTCATTCAGTCTCCCGTTGGCTTGTAATGTCAGCATAGCAGCTTGAAGTAGCTACGCCGGAGGCCCCGCTGTGGGTTCCTCCGGCTGCATTTCTCGGGAGAGAAAAGCGATCAGGCGGCGTTCTGCTCGCGCCAGGCCAGCTCGTTGGAAATGGTGGCCTTCGGTTGCAGCATCGCGAAATCGATGTCTGCAATCTCTTTGCCGTCTTTGAGGCGCTGCACGAAGTCCGGGTTTGCGAGCGCCTTCTTGCCCACCGCAAGCAACGTGTCCGGGAACTGGTTGGCCACATCCTGGCAGTTGGTTTCATCAATGTTGCCATTGAGGATAAGACCGATCCCTTCAACGCTGGCGGCCACGCCAGCCAGGCTCTCATCACCCTCTACAAAATGCTTCCGGTTAACGTCACCGTCGGTTGTATGGACGAAATCGGCACCTGCATCGCGGACCGCTTCCACAATCTGACGGAATCCGGCTTCACCCTCCGGCAGCTGGTGGTCTGGATCAGTGACCGTGCCCTGAGACAGGCGGATGCCTACGGTGAAGTCCTCGCCAACGGCCTCGCGAATCGCACGGACCACTTCAACCACCAGGCGCAGCCGGTTTTCCAGTGAACCACCGTACTCATCGTCGCGTTGGTTAAAGTAGGTGCTCAGGAACTGATTCAACAGATAGCCGTTGGCCCCGTGAATCTCAATGCCATCGAAGCCGGCGGCTTTCGCATTGGCGGCGGAATGTGCAAAACCTTCAACCGCCGCCTGAATGTCGGTCCTGGTCATGGCGCTGGGCGTTTGCCACTCAGTCTGGTCGCCATAGAAACCAAGCGGGGCGCCTTTTGGGGTAACTTCGCTGGGCGCCTGTGGCTGGTCGGTGAAACGGTTGGCCTGGAACTGCGCGCCGGCGTGCATCAACTGAACGATGATCTTGCTGCCTGCGGCGTGTACCCGTTCGACAATGGTCTTCCAGCCATCTATCTGCGCTTCGTTGATGATGCCGGGCTGGTTGGCATAGCCCTGGCTTGCCTTGCCATCGGTATAGGTTCCCTCGGTGATCACCAGACCAAAGCCGCCCCTCGCGTAGCGTTCGTAATGGTCTGCCATCAGGGCATTCGGGGTGCCGTCCGGCTCCGCACTGGTGCGTGTCATTGGTGCCAGGGCGAATCGATTAGGTACCTCGATGGTGTTGAATTTGATGGATTGCATCACGTCGCTCATAGATACCCTTTCATGTTGTTGAATTGGACGAGGGATACTATCGGGGCGCAGCGCCTTCTCTAAAAGCGAAGAATATCGACACAGCCTGTCAGTATTTTTGAATGATTATTCTGAGGTGCCGGTTTTGCTGTCGGAATGGCCAAGGGAGCGTTCCGGTGCAACCTGGTCGCGAACCAATTGCTTGAGTTTGGTAATTTCCGGGAAGCCGCCGTCTTGCTTGCGGGACCAGACCCGCTTGCCATTGACCCACACCTCGAAAATACCGCCAGTGCCGGGGTGCAGGCTCAATTCACTGATCTCGCCTTCGAAGGTTGTCAGCAGCTCCTGCGCCATCCAGGCCGAGCGCAGAAGCCAGCGGCAACCGGTGCAATAGTGGATATCGATTTTGTTGGTCATGATGGTGTCTGTGACTCCTTTGTTTGATGGCGGTCCAGCTGCAGAGTAAGACGTTGAAAAAGCTGATCCTGAAAGTCCCGGCAAAGCGGGTACAGATGACCGAGGCCGGGCATCGGGGTCAGCTCTGCGACTGGTAGATTTTTGGCGAGGTGGCGAGCGTAGTCCATGGGCACGAATGGATCCTCCTCGCCCTGGTAGATGAATACCGGGGTCCGGATATCGCGAAGACTGAACCCCCAGTTTCCAAGTTCGGTCAGTAAATCGGTGGTAATGGCTC
>NZ_DDOI01000122.1:11498-11763 GCF_002341575.1 Marinobacter sp. UBA2498
CTGATCACGCTGGAATTCGCCGTCGCTCAATAGCTTCCTCAATAGCTGGCGGTCATGCCTGCTGGCCATTTCCTCGGCACCTTTGAGATAAAGTCCCGGGTGACGCCTGGATAGCCAGGCAATCAATGTGACGGCCAGCCGGGTCAATCGGGGACTGAGCCTGACCAGTTGCGGGCCCGGCCATCGTGTGGCCTGAACCAGTCCGCCGGAGCCTGGATATTCCGCAAAATGGGTGAGCCCGGAAAGGCAGACCCCGAGATCAACC
>NZ_DDOI01000122.1:11820-12521 GCF_002341575.1 Marinobacter sp. UBA2498
GACCCCGAGATCAACCCGATCCGCGAGTCGGTAACAGCAGGCCAGGGTCCGGGAACCGCCGCTGGACCAGCCGATGTGACTGAAGCGCGCCAATTCCAGGGAATCGGCAAGCTGCTCGATATCGGCCGGGTAATCGAGCAGCTTGCGCCCTGGCTGGAAATCGGAGTTGCCGATACCGGGGCGGTCGGGGGTCAGGATGCGAAACCCGTGCTCCCTGGCTTTTTCATCAAAGAAGCGGCCTTCCAGACGGCTGCCCGGCATACCGTGCCCAAAGACAATCGGGTAGCCGAGGGGGTCGCCAACGTCCGTGAACGCCAGGGTCCTGCCATCTGAAAGCGTTAGAACCCGGTGCCACCGCGCATCGGCACTAATTTGTGTCATTCGTGGGGTAGACCGAGCGCGACAGGGTGGGCTCACAGCCGACAACTCTGCGGGCCTGTTTGTGAGCGTGGAGATACCAGCGTTGGCCGGCTTTTGCGAACGTGTTTTTGCTCACGTCAAAGTCTACGTTTTCCATGGTTGCCGGAATAGGCGAGCCGTCGGCGTGGCGATAAACGCAGCTCACGCCAATGGTCAGCGCTGTCGCTGCCGGTAGTTCAATGAATCCGTCTTCTCTTACAGCCGGCTCATTGTCGTTTATCGCAATGACCTTGAGACACGGACCGTAATGAACCTTCTCAAGATCATCCAGGTATTCGTTG
>NZ_DDOI01000122.1:12574-30413 GCF_002341575.1 Marinobacter sp. UBA2498
AAGATCATCCAGGTATTCGTTGAGACAATGGTTGGCGCTGACGAAAACGGTGTCTCCGTCAATTTCGTCTTCGGCGGGCGGCAGCGACTGACATCCCTGCAGTAAGAGTATCCCGAAAACCAATAGCAGGGTCTGTTTCATGATATCTCCTCAACTGATGCGCGTATCCTGTTTCAGAGCTTGTCCTGTGCCGGGCCCGAGCCGGCTACCGGAGTATTGTAGCGCGTATCCCCCTCGGCGGTTCCACGGAGCTGATCAATCAGGCGGGCATCGCGGTTGTATAAATCATTGCGGAACTGCAGCCTGCCCTCGTTATCTACCCAGGAGGTCCAGTATTGGATGTGCACAGGCACCGGCTCCGGGAGCACGACAGTCTGGGGTTGTGCCTCGGAAACCACCCGGTCAATCTTTTCCCGGGACCAGTCGGGCGCCGACGCCAGAAGTCGCTCTGCAAGATCAAAAGGTTGCTCAACCCGGATGCAGCCAGAGCTGAATGAACGCTCGGCCCGGGAAAACAGGCCGCGCCCCGGCGTATCGTGCAGGTAAACATCGTACTGGTTCGGAAACATGAACTTGATCTGACCCAGGGCATTCTGAGGGCCGGGTTCCTGCACCAACTGGTACGGGAAGTTGTTCCGATTCAGTGACGGCCAGTTAACCTCCAGCGGGTCCACTCTTTCCCGGTCAGTGCCCCAGCCACGGTAAACGCTGATATTGAGTCGGGAGAGATAGTCCGGATCGCGGAGAATCCGGGGCAATTGATCCTGAATCATCAGCGTTCGCGGTACGGTCCAGGTGGGATTGAACACCAGATACCGGATGCGATCGGAGAACACCGGCGTTTGGCGGAAGGGCTGGCCGACGATCACTCGTTTGCGCAGTACTTCTTCGCCGTTTTCCACCATTTTCAGTTCAAATCCGGCGATATTGACCAGGACATAGGTGTCGCCGAGGGATTCCGGCAGCCACCGCCATCGTTCGAGCGTGGCGTCAATGTGGCGCAGGCGTTCCACCGGTATCAGGTTCAGTGCTGTCAGGGTGTCCTTCCCGATAAGGCCATCGGCTTCAAGCCCATGTCGGGCCTGGAAGCGCATGACCGCAGATTCAAGCTCCGCGTCGTAGTCACGCGGATCTGTGACTGTTGCCGGTGATTCTGCAAGCTCTCCCAATAGAGAGAGTCGTCGGCGGACCTCATTCAGCCGCTCATCCCTGTCGCCGGGCCGAATGGTCGGGCGCAAGGCCAGAGGTAACCAGGGCTGGCCCAGCAGTCTGGTCAGGTCCTGCCTTGCAGCCATCAACTTCCGGTAAGCGGGATCGGCCGGACGCAGCGAATCCAGCGTGCCGGTGATATCCGAGCGCTGCAACGCATCCTTTAAAACGGATTCCATCTGGCGCTGGCGCCTGTTGGCGGTCCATTCGGCGTGAACCGTCTGCGGGTTGACCTTGCCGACCAGCATGTGTGAGCTGAGCATCAGAAAAGCATCAGAAAAGCATCAGAAAAGCATCAGAGAACAGCAGATCCAGATCGGCCCTCAGGTCTTCAGAGAAATCGCTCATGGGTCTGAGTGCCAGGCCCGAGAGAATATCCGCGTGATAGTCAGCCGGGTTCAGACCGTCATGACTGGCTTGTTCAACCGAATCAATCAACTGCCGGCGAAGCTCAGCCGATTTCCATGCTGGCTGGTATCCGTTGGCCCCGTAAAAGGCTGACAGTGCCTGGTGGGCCATTAACCGGCTTCCGAGCACCTGAACCGGGAAGCCGGCTTCCATGGCCTCAATCCTGGCAACAATGGCTTCATCGGCTGCCAGGCAAACGGGGTGCCAGAGGGTGCCCAGCAGGGCAAACAATGTTGTGGCGAGGGAAAAACGTCTGAATCCATGCATGGGTGTTCTCCACCTCTTCCCTGAGAGGCGTTAATCGCGGTGGTAAAGTGCAATAGTCTGATGCTACCACAGCGGCATTTGTTCCCCACCTGGCCGCCGGAAAAGATCACCTCGCAGCGGTTCTTCTGCATGGAGGTTCAGCCCCAAGCGCCGTGCTTTTTTGGTGAAACGCTGGCGAATCAGGTCCGAGTAAGGGCCCGTGCCCGTCATTCTGCGGCCGAAGGTGGCGTCATAACTCTTGCCGCCCCTGAGGTCGCGCATTCGGTTCATCACATGCTCGGCCCTTTGCGGGAAGTGCCGCTGCAGCCAGTCCTGGAACAGCTCGTCCAGTTCATGGGGTAAACGCAGCATGATCCAGCTGGCACGGGTGGCGCCCGCCTCTGCCGCGGCTTCCAGAATTGACTCGATTTCGTGATCGTTGATGAAGGGGATTACCGGCCCGAGGATGATACCGGTCGGAATGCCGGCCTCCGAGAGCTGCCTGATCATCTTGAGGCGGGTGGCCGGTGCGGCCGTCCTCGGCTCCATGCGTCGTTTCAGATCGTTGCTCAGGCTGGTGAGGCTGATCCGCACAGAGCAAAGCCCATCAGAAGCCATTTCGCGGAGCAGATCAAGGTCTCTGAGGATGAGAGCGCCCTTGGTAATGATCGACACCGGGTGGCGATACTCGGCCAGAACTTCCAGCACCTGGCGGGTAATCCTCTGGTCCCGCTCCAGTGGCTGGTAGGCATCCGTATTGACGCCCAGGGCGATGGGCGACACCCGGTAGGCGGGCCTGTCGAGCTCTTCTCTCAGGCGGGCGGCGGCGTTGGGTTTGGCGATCAGCCGGGTTTCGAAATCCAGCCCCGGTGACATGTCCCAATAGGCGTGGGTAGGGCGGGCGAAACAGTAAATGCAGGCATGCTCGCAGCCACGGTATGGATTGATCGACTGGTCGAACGGTACGTCCGGTGAGGTATTTCGACTGATTATGGATTTTGCGGTCTCAAGGACGACTTCCGTAGCGAGCGTATCGGGGTTCAGGTCGTCTTCGGGGTCGTGATACCAGTCATGGTCTGCCTCCCGGTCAGTGACAATGGGCTGGAACCGGTTGTGGGGATTCAGGGCCGTGGCGCGAGTTTTCATGGGCATGCTTGATACTGTTTAAATGTACAGTATCGAGCATGCTAACGCCTGGAACCCTGCCGTGCAACCTGTCCAGGGCCCGCTGTTACAGACGGAAGCCCTGTGAGGCCTGGGTCAGGGTGGTTACCTGGGATGATAGTCGTCCGATATGGGCGTTGAGCTTCTGGCGGATATCCGAGGTTTCCCGGGTGTGCCCGTGGATCTGCTCCACCTTCTGGGCGATTTCCTCGGTGGTCGTTGATATCCCCTCAACAGAGGACACCACCTGATTCATGTCGCCAGCCAGTTGTTGTATCGAGCCGGTGATCTGTTCGATCGAGTGCGCCGCCTCTCTCGAGCTTTCCTCTCCCTCACCTGCGGAAGTCAGGCCCTCTTTCATCAGTCTGGAAATGGCCTGGGTTTCACGGTTGAGGGATTCCACGATCTCGGCAATCCCGTTGGTTGCCGATACGGTCTTCTCTGCGAGGGACCGAACTTCGTCGGCAACAACCGAGAAACCGCGTCCGGCCTCGCCGGCTCTTGCCGCCTCAATCGCAGCATTCAAGGCCAGCAGGTTAGTCTGTTCAGCCAGGCCGTTGATTACGCCAACGATGGAATTGACCTTCTCGCCGGTTTTGCTCAGCTGGCTGACCTGATCGTGGGTTTTCTGGATTCTTTCGGCCAGTTCGGTCATGGTTTTGGCGCTTTGCCTGACCACCTCGGCACCGGAATGGGCGGCACCGTTGGCGCTCTGAACAGCGTCATTGACTGACTGGGTGTACTGGGCAATATCGACCGCCGTGTGTGAGATTTCCTGCACTGCAGTGGCGGTCTGCTCGGTCTCATCTTCAACCTGCTCGCCGTTTCTGCCCATTTGTTCTACCAGAGCATCCAGTTCAACCTGAAGCGATGACAGCGTGCGGTTACCCTCGACGACTTGCCCGATAACGTCCGAGACATCGTCCAGCATCTTGTTGGCCGCTTCGCCCAGGCGATTGAATTCATCGTTCGGATTCCTGCCTGGCTCAAGGCGCTGACTGAGGTCGCCGCCGGCGACCCGGGTGAGCAGGTTTACGGTCTCATTGAGTCGTTTCACCAGGGTTCTTGAGGCGGTCGTCAGGGTCAGGATAAGGATAATCACCACCGCAGCAGCGGTTGCAATGATCAGCCAGGTTGAGGCGGCGCGGGCCTCTTCGGCCTGCTGGCTGGTTGCCACAATAATGTCCTGGCGGAGGAGGGTGTTCTGCTCGGCAATCAGATCGCGAATACGGGTGCCGGTGGCTGACAGTTGGTTCTCAATGGCAGACAGGTTGGCGATGAGCGATTCGGCATCGGAAAAGGCATTGGCGAACGCCTGGACAGCCTGGCCGATGTCAATTTCCTGCCAGTCCATCTCGGTGACGGTGGTCTGCATCCGCGCCAGGGCCTCACGGGTTGACTCGGCGTAGGTCGCATCGAAGGTAGACAGGTAGTCGCGGTAGGTGGAGGCGATGGTGTTGATGTCGTCGTTGAAGATGGAAATGCTGATTTGCCGAAGCCTGTCGTTTATGGCTTCGGACATTGTTGCTCTCAGACCGCTGGACGGAGTGAGGCCTAGCTGTTGATTCAGGGCCAGCCATTCGGTGCGAAGTCGGGTATACTCCGCAACCTGCTCCTGGATTTGTTGTGCAGTGGTCTTTACCGCGTCACCCGGCAGGGTTCCGGCGGATTCACTGAGCGCCGACGACTGGACCGCGAGCGACGCCAGTCTCTCCTGATAGTTCTCAACCTGGTTCGGTTCCAGATTCTCACTCGTTCTCTCGAGTGCCAGCCAGTCGTTCAGCAGGGTCAGGGACGCGGATTCATAGGCTCTTGCTTCGCTTCGGGCCTCATAAGCGTCAGATACCTTGCCGAGCCCGCTCAGGGAGGCCAGAGTGGCAATCGCCAGACCAATCAGCGTTGCAACAATCAACAGCAGGAACTTTTGTTTCCATGACAGGGCCATTCACATCCTCCGGGGAATGTTGTTTTTCTTCGCAACTAACTGAGCTTAGACCAGTTCCGGATAAACGACGGCCCTTTTGACGACAACCGGGAATCCATGTCTGATCTCGCGATTTACCAATATCTGCTGATTGCCCTGATTTTCGTCTGGAGTGGTTTTGTCCGCTCCGGGCTGGGATTCGGTGGCGCCGTTCTGTCCCTGCCATTTCTGTTGCTGGTTCTTGATCAACCGCTCGTCTTTCTGCCGATCATTGCGGTCCACCTTCTGGTGTTTTCATCCCTGACAATCTGGATGAACAATCGCACCGGGGCAGGCAAGCAACGTGAGGCGGGCTCGGGCACTGTCGACTGGCAATACTTGTGGCGGATCCTCGCCATCATGATTGTGCCCAAGCTGATTGGTGTATTCGGGTTGATTACCATGCCCAGTGACATCCTGAGTGCCATCATTTTCGTTATCGTGGCGCTTTATTCTGTTTCCTACATCATCAACCGACCTTTTCGCAGTGGCAGCAAAACGGTCGACGCGATATTCCTCATGGTGGGCGGATACATCAGTGGCACTTCCCTGATCGGTGCGCCCCTGATCATTGCCGTGGCAGCCCAGCACCTGCCCAAAGAAAAACTGCGGGATACCTTGTTCGCGCTCTGGTTCATTCTGGTGCTGATCAAGATGGCCGCTTTCGTCTGGGCCGGCATCGATCTGCAACTTATCCATCACCTCTGGCTGCTGCCATGCGCAGCCGTCGGCCATGTAATCGGGCTCTACGCCCATGACCGTATTCTCCAGGCGGAGACTCCGGTGTTCTTCCGTCTGCTGGGAACCGTGTTGCTGCTGGTGAGCAGCGTCGGTATTGTTAGCGTGCTCTGGTAGCAGCCAGGGCGCGAGGCTCAGCCTGCGCGCCCGAATACCCGTTCAAAGAAACCGGTCACCCGCACGTCTGGTATTGGCAGGCTGTCGACTTCGTCCATGGCCCGTCGCCAGAACTTCTCGGGGTCGTCCAGATGCGCAACTTTGGCGCGCTCGTCCGGACTGTAGTGGTTGTGCTCCCCGGCAATGCCCTCGGCCATCAGTTCCTGGGTCCAGAGGTAGATTGCAGCCCGAACGGTCCTGAGGAGCCGGCAATAAACGTCGCGACTCAGGTTGATGGCCAGCTCGGCGGTCAGGTTGATCTGCTTCTGCAACACGGCCATCTCGTCTTTTTCCAGCAAAACCCGGTTGCCGTTGCCCTTTTTGCAACTCACACAGGTTTTCTCAAGAGCTTTCACGCCCTCGAGCAGATCCATGTAGCCAAACTCCTCTTTTTGCTGATCATCTACTGGAGCGGGGATCCAACCATACTGGGGGGATTTGGCAACAATGTGCCCGTGTAGCTGCCTACGATAAGGCGGTGCGGCAGCAACATCCTGATATCCATCAAATTCGGTGCGTAGCCAGGCCGCCATTTTACGGTGACGAAGCATCATGGCCAGGGTAATGGCAGAGGGCATGATCTCTTCGAGCAGCTCTGCGGAGTCCCGCGTGCGTTCGTCGAGGTGGTTTACGGATGTCGACATTTCTCCTCCTCGGCAACGGGTTGGCCGGTTCGTGGACCCGTTGTCCGTTTGTTGTTTTTGGCATTCGGTGGTTGTATGTGTCATTACCGATGTCTAAAAAGTAGACAGATAATCTCAAGCGCGCCGTTGTAAAAAAGTTACTGCTTTGTAACGGCCGGTAAGCAGCCAGACCAGGGGCAGGAAGAGCGTCATGAATCAGGACAATGGCTTCGAGTTGCAGAGAGCGTCCATGGTGGATTATCAGCTTCGAGCCCGTGGAATCGGGTCGCCGCTGGTGCTGGAGGCCATGGGTCGGGTGCCGCGTGAGCGCTTCATTCCAGAACGTATGAAGGACTGCGCCTACGATGATGGTCCTCTTCCGATCGGTGCGGGGCAGACCATTTCACAGCCTTACATCGTGGCGTTGATGACGGAAGCACTGGATCTGGAGGGTGGAGAAAGGGTTCTGGATATCGGCACAGGTTCGGGTTACGCGGCTGCCGTTCTGGGCTGTATTGCAAGCGAGGTGTTCAGCATCGAACGGGTTCGGGAACTGGCCGATCGCGCAGCCCGAACGCTGGCCGCCGAGGGTTTTGACAATGTCCGGGTTCGCTGTGGCGATGGCACAATAGGTTGGTCCGAGCACCAGCCTTTCGATGGCATCATCGTGGCTGCCGGTGCGCCATCGGTGCCGGAATCATTGAAGCATCAGCTGGCGGTTGGCGGGCACCTGGTCATACCGGTGGGGTCGGAGCATTCGGTTCAGTCGCTGGAACGTATTACCCGGCTGACAGAGAACGAATTCCGGACCGAGGACCTCGGCGCAGTCCGGTTCGTTCCCCTGATCGGTGAACAGGGGTGGTCGTGACCGCGAGTCTTTGCACGCAGACTCAGCTGCCGGCGTTCGTGCTCTCGAAGATCTTGTCGGCCGATGCCGCTACGAAGCCCGAGTAGAGCCGGCCATCCGGTTTCGGATAACGCAGGGCAAATTCGTAGAAACAACTGGGTATGGTTACCGTCTCGTCGGTAAAGGTAACCGGCACCCGGTCGGCCATGGTTGAGGACTGCTCCAGCAAGTCTTCCGGGGAGCCTTTTACTTCACCGCCGGATGAATTCACCGTATAGCCATGATCTTTCAGCAACTGATTGATTTCCGGAACCGAACCGAACTGTTCCAGATGGTTGATGCTGACCGTGAAATGGTTTGCGCGGTAGCCCCAGGCGGCCATCCAGGCGGCGTACTCGCTTTCCTTCATCAGCTGGCGGTAGGTGTCGTAGTCGACCGCCCAATGGCGACCCGAATAGAGAAAATCATCGGCAGTAACCGCCTCCGGCTTTACCTGGCCGACAAGACTTTTAACCACCGATTGCAGCTCCGGCGAGCATTGCTCTACAAGCAGCTCGGAAATAAACACCTTGGGCAGTTCCCGGGAGGGGTGCTCATAGTGGCGGGCATAAAGCTTTTTGGCCTCGAAGTGGTATTCGCCACCTTCTTCATAGCCGAGGCTGAGAAAATGCTCTGCCAGAGCGTCCAGCCGAACAGGGTCCAGGTTGAAGGTGCGAAGCGCAATGTGGTCGTTGACGATGGCCTGCCCCTCTTCGGCGCCCAGGATTTTATGTATGCGATCGGCCGAAGGGGTTACCTGGCGGTACGACTCCCAGAGTCTCGCAAACAGGGTGTCCGGATCAGTGTGCATAGCGAATCTCCTCAGTAACCGGTTTTTGGCAGGGCTGTTGACGCCCCTGTGACTCTTCCCTGGACTGGCTCAGTGGCAGATAGCAGGCCAGGCTATATCCGCCAAGGTTCAGTTCGTTCGCCAGTTGCTCTGGCACTGACAGGCTATTGGCATCGGGGTTCGGCAGGACCTGCTCGGTTACCGTAGCCCTGAAGCCTGAACAGCCAGCATTGGCAACTATAGCGGATCCAGCGGTGTTTCCAGCAATATTCCAGGAACTCCGGTTGCCTTTCTGTAGCCTTGCGCGGGTAAGAAGGGTATCGCGCACGCTGGCGATGTCCGATCTGGCGCACTCCAGTGTTGGCCCCCCGTCCAGAAGATCCACTAAGCCCCGGTGGCGAAAACCTTCGCGCTCCAGCATGTGCCGGGCAGGGCGCGTATCTTCATGGACCTGGCCGATAACCGCCCGGGCTGCATCGGTCATCTGCCGGGTAAACAATGGCGTTGCGGGGATAAAGCGTTCAACAAAACCGCTCTGGCCACAGCAGGCCAGCTGTGTGGCAGACATGAAATCAAGATCTGCTACGTGATGTTTGAGCCAGTCCCAGAACGGGGATTGGCCGGCATGGTCTGAAACGCCGCGCATTTCTGCAATAACGGTGTCCGCAAAACGCTCCGGGTGCAGTGCCATGAACAGAAAGCGAACCCGTGACAGGAGCTTGCCCGCATTGGCCCGGCGAAATCCGGGCCGAAGATACAGCGAGCATACCTCGGTGCAGCCGGTGTAATGCTGGCATCGGGTAAGGCTTTCCTCGACGTGACGTTTCCGGGGATCTTCCTCGTGATGGATAACCGCGTTACGGCGGAAATGCTCGAGCGGGCGGGATAAGCCAGCAGCAGCTTCTATGCCGGTGGTCCCCATAATCTGGCCGGTCGCACTGTCTTCAAGCACAAAAAGATAATGCTCATCGCCGGGAGTGGTCACAGTCCGTGCGAAGCTCTCAACCGAATGATCGATCTTGCGGCTCAGGGCATCGCGATCCGGCATCAGCGAGGTGAAGCCGGGGCCGGATTCCACTGCGATCTGCATCAGGGCGTCAAGATCTTTGGGGGTAATCGGTCGAATAATCATGGCGATCTTCCTGGGAATTGTTTTGGGCCCAGTATGAAAGCCGTCAGCGCCATAATGCAGCTGCAGAATGATCGAAATGATCTACAATGGATGCAAATTGTAAAGTAGGTTTGGCAATATGATCAATTCACGGGACCAGAAACTGCTAATGCTGCTGCGGCAGAATGCCCGGACCAGTGTCACCGAGCTCGCCAAAGCCATGCATGTGTCACGGTCGACGGTGCAGAACCGTATCGCGCGGCTGGAGGCCAGCGGTGTCATCCGTGGTTACTCGGTTCAGTTGGGGGGTGAGTTTTCGGCGAGCCAGGTGGAGGCTCACGTGTCGATCAAGGTGTTCCAGAAGCTCACCGGCAGAACCAATGCTGCCCTGGAGCAAATCAGCCAGGTATCGCAGCTGTTTTCCGTCAGTGGGGAGTACGACCTTATTGCCATTGTGCAAGCCCAGTCCCTGGAGGAACTGAGCGCCGTGCTGGATGACATTGGCAACCTTGAGGGAGTTGAGAGGACCAACTCTGCCGTTGTCCTCGAAACCCGGTTTCGGCGTTAAAACGGTTTTCCCGGGTCAGGTGCCCAGCATGCCCGCATAGGCGCTGTAGAAAAAGGCACCGGAACCCAGAAGAATGATGCCCCAGGCCGGAAAGATTAAAAACGAACGTTTTGGTTTGCTCATGGCTACATCCAATTTGCTCGAAAAGAAGGGTGTACACCCTTCACACTAGCTCAAACTTGACAAATGTTACGAAAAATTTTGAGTAACAGTTCTCGGGCGAGGATTAATTTGCCAATGGCGCGGGCACTAATTGCTATTGAGCAGGTCTGAAATGACGCTAGTATGAATCGCAATGGCATGACCTAAACACGAAGGACAATAACAAAAAGGAGCCGTTTATGGCGGTAGACCCCCGGAAGCAGACCTCACTCCATTGCCTGTATTACTGGGCAGAGGAAACCCCCGACAACGTTTACCTTACTCAGCCTTACCCGGATGGCCGGGTGGAAGATATTACCTGGAGAGAAGCAGCCGATCAGGTATCCCGCATGGCGGCTTACCTGGACAGCCTGAAGCTTCCGGAACCCAGCAATATCAGTATCCTCGGAAAAAACAGCGCGCACTGGATCCTGGCCGATCTGGCGATCTGGGCGGCAGGCCATGTTTCGGTGCCACTTTATCCCACGCTCAACGGAGATACTGCTGCCTACGTTCTCGAGCACAGTGAGGCAAAGCTCCTGTTCCTCGGAAAACTGGACGGGACCGCGGACGGCTGGAACGACATCAAGAAGCACATTCCGGCAGACTTGCCGCTCATTTCCCTGCCCCTGTCGCCACGGGACGATACGCCCAAGTGGTCGGAGATTGTGGCCGAACAGTCGCCTGCGCAGCCCAAGCTGCCGGATCCGGATAACCTGGCCACGATTGTCTATACCTCCGGCAGCACCGGCCGCCCCAAGGGCGTCATGCACAGCTTCCGGACCATGATTTCAGTAGCTGATGGCCTGCAGCAGCTGTTCCCGGTTTCCTCTGACGAGCGCATGCTTTCTTACCTGCCCCTGGCTCACGTGGCTGAGCGGGCAGCTGTCGAAACGCAGTCCCTCTACTATGGCTTTCATCTCTATTTTGCGAATTCCCTGGATACCTTCCAGGAGGACCTGCAGCGGGCAAGGCCGACGCTGTTTTTCTCGGTCCCGCGCCTGTGGATGAAGTTCTATCTTGGTGTAAACGCCAAACTGCCGCCCAAAAAGCAGAAGCTGCTCTTCAGTCTCCCCATTATCAGCGGCCTTGTGAAGAAGAAGGTCTTGAAACAGCTGGGGCTGGATTATTGTCGGGCAGCCCTGACCGGCGCAGCGCCGCTGTCAGCGGACATCGTTAACTGGTATCGCAACCTTGGGCTCGAGCTGCTGGAAGTGTACGGGATGTCGGAAAACTTCGGCTATTCCCACGCCAACCGACCAGGCCAGGCTCGCGCCGGTTCGGTAGGTATGGCGAATCCAGGGGTCGAGCACCGCATCGGAGAGGGCGGAGAAGTCCAGGTGAAAAGCCCGGGCCAGATGCTGGGTTACTACAAGAATGAGGAGAAAACCAAGGAGGACCTCACCGAGGATGGCTTCCTGAAAACCGGAGATATGGGCGAGATCGACCGGGACGGCACCCTCCGTATCACAGGCCGGGTAAAGGATCTGTTCAAAACCTCCAAAGGCAAATACGTGGTACCGGTGCCCATCGAAAACCGGTTTAATCATCCAAAGGCCGAAGGGGTCTGTGTGGCCGGTGCCAACCAGCCGCAGCCTTGCCTGATGGTCCTGCTGTCGGAAGAGGCCAGGGATGAACTGGAGACCGGAATGGATCGCGGTGAGCTCGAGCAGGAACTTGCGGCCGAACTGGAGGCGGTGAACGCGGAGTGCGAGTCCCACGAGAAGGTAGCTTTTGTCGTGGTGGTTCGGGAGCCCTGGACTATGGAAAACGGCATGCTGACGCCGACCATGAAGATCAAGCGGAATGTGATAGAAGATTTCTACAACCAGAAGATGGACGACTGGTTCAGCCAGAAGAAAAAAGTCGTTTGGGAATTCTGATCCGCTAACGTAAAACGCCGTTGGTTCCCTGGGAGCCAACGGCGTTTTCAAATCCTTATGTTCTTTCTGTTCTCAGCCTGAGCGATCTCCCCGCTCATGCCAGATTCGGCTGCCGTTTTAGTGGCCGCCCTGCATCTGGCTCATGTCCGGAGCAACGTTTGCTGCTTTCCGGTTGAAGCTCCGCATCTTGCGACTGAAAAACTGTACCGCCTGCTTTGCCGCAGCACGGGTATACTGGCGCCTGACCTCAGCACTGTTGTGGAGGATACTGGACGGCAGCGGGTTTACGGTTGCGATATGGTTCTGAGTCATAGCGCCTTCCTCCTTTTTAATGAGTGTATTGATTTTGGTAGGTAGGTTAGTTAGGGATCTACCTTTAATTTAAAAGCGATTCTAAGGGTTCTTATTTGCAGTTTGAATACGTTAAAATCCGTACTCACGTTGCAAATATGCAGTAACTATGGATTGGGATTATCTTCGATATATACGGGCGCTGGCAATAGGTGGAACGCTAGCCAAGGCCGGCGAATTACTGGGTGTGCACCAAACCACAGTTTTACGGCGACTCGACCAGATGGAAGAGTCGATGGGTGTACAGTTTTTTGAACGCACCCGGGATGGACTACAGCTCACCCCCGTGGGGGAGACCGCGTTCCGGGAGGCGGATCGGCTGGCCATCGAGATGGAAAATCTCGAGCGCAAACTGGTCGGGCAGGATTCGGCGCCGGTGGGTAAAGTCAGGCTGGCGGCTGAAGACGCAATGATGAGCGCGCTGCTTAGCCCGATCCTGGCCGAGCTGGTTCGGGAGTTCCCGGATATCGAGCTGGAGACGCTTACTGATAACGATGTGGCGAACCTCAGCCATCGGGAAGCGGATCTCACCTTGCGGCCCGAGAACAAGCCGCAGGCAACTCTGGAAGGCGAGCGAATCGCCTCCATCGAATCCGCCGTTTACGGGTCGGCCCGCTATTGCCGGCGGCATCGTGACATGGACGTGGAAAACCGTCCGGAAGGTTGCCTCTGGATCATACCGGATGAAACCTTCAGCCATCTGGCGACGGGCCGGTGGTACAGAAAACAGTTGAAGAACGTTACCTCTTTCATTCGCTGCAACAGCCTGCAATCCATGCACGCGCTGGCGAAAGCCGGTGCCGGCCTGGCGGTTTTGCCCTGCTACCTGGGGGAGAGCACTCGTGAACTCCGCCGCCTGTCGGACCCGCTGGAGGGTGAGAGCGTGGATCTCTGGCTGCACGTCAACCAGGATACCCAGCAAATGGCCCGGGTCCGTATCGTTATGGAGTATCTGGTGGAGCGCCTGCAGTCACTGGAGTCCCAGATGGAGATTTCTTCCGCTTTCTGACGAGCGTCAGCCGCAGAACGGCCAGAACTGGTACCAGCGCCAGCACTGGAATTCCTGCTCGCAGGTTTTCAGCTGATTGTCGTATCGGAAAGCCCGGGTCTGTACCCGGGCGGCCAGATCCATCACGTCCGGTTTCTCTTCGAAGCTTCTGCGGGCATATCCGCCCCGGCCTTCGTGGTAGGCAAGGTACAGCTTTCTGGGGGCCGAGAAGGGAATGCCAAGCTGCCGGTGGCTTAGCTGGTTGTACCAGCCCACGAAATCCAGCGCGTGTTCCATGTCGGTGCGAACGGTGAACCAGCCTTCGCCATTGGCCTGCAGGTATTCCCGCCAGGCCGGGTCGAGGGCCTGGGCATAACCGTATGCGGTTGTGGGCCTGGTCCAGGGAATAAAGCCCCAGAGCAGTGTGCGTGGTGGACGCGCATGGCTGCGGAATGACGACTCGTAATAGACAAACGCTAACTGGGTGGCGATGGGTGTGCCCCAGCGTTGCCTGGAGTCGTTGGCGTAGTCATACCACACCGGGTGTTCCCGGAAGATTTCACAGATGTCCTCCGGGTTTGCCGGAGGATCCGGTGCCAACAGGCTGAAGCGGAGCGTTGCCCAGAGACCCATCAGCAGCCCCAGCATTGGAAGCCCATACCATCTTGCCCGGCTTTTCCAGGTTTCCAGAGCCAGTTGCCGACTTTTGGTCTTGCGGGTACGTTTCTTTCGCATTCCTACCAAACCGTCATCTCCAGGGCCGCGGGATTACTTGCTGCCTGCCTCGAACCCATGGCATAAGGGAATCAATGATTCACTCGGGATGATAGGTAAATGACGCGATTTCCCATAATTAAACCTCTTTTAATCACAGCACTTCTCGTTACTGGTACTGCCCAGGCAGCGCCGGATGCCCGCCAGGTGCTGGAAGTATCGCCTGTTGACGATATCGTGGCCCGTTACCCGGCCATGATGAGCCAGGGAATCCGGGAAGGACTCAAACAGAATGGTCAGCTTCCTCCAATGATGGCCAATACCATCGGGAACATCGTGAGCAGCGGTTTCAATTCCGTGGATATCGAGCAGCAGATCATTAAAGATCTGCAAGCCAAACTCACGGATTCGCAGCTCCAGGCAGTCCATGACTGGTACGGAACCCCTGTGGCCAGAAAGATTTCTTCGGCCGAGATTGCAGCTTCGGAACCCTCGGCCTGGCCGAAAATCCAGTCCAGTGCCATGGAATTGAACAGCCGGTACAAGGGCACGCGCAAAGCGGAAATGTTCGATCGGTTTGATCGGGCTGCGCGGGCCACAGAAAGCGCGGTGGATACAACGATCGCAGTGCAGCTCGGCCTGGCAACGGCAATGGCGGCGTTCAGCAGTGATTCGGCCAATTACGAGCAGCTGCGCCAACGCATTGAAAGCCAGCGCAGCATGCTCAGGGGCGTGGTGGGTCAGCAGGTTTACGACAGCTATCTGTATACCTACCAGAACATCGGTGGCCAGGAGATGGATCTCTACCTGGAGTTCCTGGAGAGCTCTGCCGGCTCGGCTTTCTCGAAAGTTGTAACCAACAGCATCCAGCAGGCGATTACCGAGCCGGTGGAAAGCATAGGCAAGCAGATGTCGCGGTTCTTCAGTCCGGAATCACCAGGCGGTCAGTGAATCCCCTCGGTTGCCGTTCTGAGTCAATGTGATGCTGGAATAATTTCTTGCTCGGGGTTTGTGCAAAGCCAGAATAGGGTCCAATCTCCCTAGTATATGCGAGTGAGGAGTGTCGTTATGGATTTCAATGCCTATCAGGAAGCCTTGTCCTCACAACTGAGGGGGCTGGAGTGTCCGTTTCCGGAGCAGGAGTTCGACGAGCGTCTTGCTCGTGTCCGGGACGGGATGGCCCGGGAGGATTTTGGCGCTCTGCTGTTGACCGATCCTTCGGATATTTTTTACCTGACCGGCTATAGCACTTTTGAAGTATCCGTTCACGTGGCCCTGGTGGTTACCCAGGAGGACCTGCTTTTGCAGGTGCCGTCTATCGAGATGGGGCCTGCGATGATGACAACCCGGGTCGCCCGGGTCAGCGGATACCGGTGGGAAGGCATCGGCGAGGTATTGGAACCACTGGTTCAGGCCCTGAACGACGGCGTGGAGACCGTGGGTATTGATGCCTGGCATGGCTCTCTGCGCCAGGGCGTGCTGGAAGGCCTGCAAGCTCGGATGCCCGGAGTAAGATTTCTGAATAACGGCGGTCTGTTGAAGCAGATCCGGATCGTCAAGTCCGATGCCGAAATCCGTTGCCTGCGTGAAAGCGCCCGGATAACAGCCGAAGGTTTCAGGGCGGCCGTGGCCGCGGTCCAGCCGGGCGTCACTGATAATGACATAGCCGCCGAAGGCGCGAGGGCGCTGCTGGCGGCCGGCAGTGAATTCATGAGCATGCAGCCAATTGTTGTTACCGGCCGTCGCAGCAGCGTGATCCACTGCAATCACAAACGTACGGTGGTGCAGAAAGGCGACCCTGTTTTTCTGGAATTCGGCTCGGCCTGGAACCGCTACACCGCACCCATGATGCAGACCGTGGTTGCTGGTGGCGACCCATCGACTGAAATGCGTCGGGTCCATGACGGCTGCCGTCGGATTGTGGACACCCTGCTGACGTCGATCTGCCCGGGAGTTACTTTCGACCAGGCTGCCCAGAACGCTGAGAAGGCGCTCCAGCCATTGGCCGGAAAGGTATTTTTCTCCGGGGTATTTGGCTACACGGTGGGCGCCCAGTTCCCGCCATCCTGGGTTGAGGGCTCGGGGTTCATCGCCAGGGGTGGCAATGTGGAATTTCGACCGGGCATGGTTTTCCACCTGCCCATCTGTTTGCGTATTCCCGGGCAATGGGGCATTGGGTGTAGCGAAACGATTCTGGTCACCGACGCTGGCGCCGAACCGATAACCGATAATCCCTGGACGCTCGGTTAGTCCAGTCTCAGATCCAACAGACAAACAGTGCGTGGCTCGGGCAGGCGAACCGCAAAAAGCCCCATTCTTCTGACTTGGGACATATCCATGGACCGGCCATCGGGAGCGTTTTCGATGTCGGCCAGTTTCAGGGTGAAGGTATTGGAACCAGGACCCAGTGTCAGGCGGGTGTTGTAGCGGTCGTTGTAGGCATGATCGCTGCGGTCATGGGCTACGTCATTGATTCGAAGCGTCAGCGTCAGGGGAGCGGTTGAGGGATTGAACAGGGTGATGCTCAGTGTTTCGTAATCATGCCAATCGGCCGGGAGATTGTTGAGTGAGACCCCCGAGTAGGTTTCAGTGCCCAGATCAAGTTTCAGGCTCTGCGCATTATTCAGCGAGTGGTCGGCAGAGACCGTGAGCCTGCCGGTCCAGAATGCGCCGGGATCCTGATGGGTGAAATCGTACAGCAGAGGAAGTTGTTGGTGTACCTGCCATTGCCGGGCAGCCACCATGCCGGTAGCTCCCAGCTCAAAACACAGTAGCAGCGCAACGGATGCGGCTACCAGGCCTTCGCCGAGAGAGTTTCGCCGCTCTGATGTAAGCAAGGGGCGCCATGCGATAACCAGCCAACTGCCAATCAGGTTGCGCAGGAGGTCCCGCCCATCCATGTCGCGATTGTGTCCGCCCTGGATCAACTCGATACCAATTCCGAGCACCAGCAAGACGACGGTAACCGCGAGCCAGAGACGCCAGCCACTTAGCCACTGCCAGGGTCTGACCGCCAGAGTGAGTAGTGCAAACAGAAGGATGTGGCCAAGGTTCCAGGCCGATTTGAGGAGTGGCCCCGAGGCCCAGTCAGGCCCGCCGACAAACAGGAAAGGCGCGATGAGCAGAGAAGCGGCACCGGCCAGCAGCGGTAGCCGCCGGCCGGTGGTTTGCAGTCCCGGTATGGAACCAGGAATCATCAGCTGCGGCTGGTCACTTCCAGCAGGTGATAACCAAACTGGGTCTTGACCGGACCGATAACGGTGTTCAGTTCACCGTTGAAAACCGCCTTGTCGAACTCGGGAACCATCTGGCCCGGGCCAAAGGAGCCAAGATCTCCGCCGTTGCGACCGGAGGGGCAGGAGGAGTGCTGCTTTGCCACTTCGGCAAAGTCCTGTCCGCCTTCAATCGCCTTTTTCAGTTCTTCGCATTTCGCTTCGCTGTCTACCAGAATGTGACGCGCTGTAGCCTGTGCCATGATCAATGTCCTTGTGTCGGATGAATGTATACATCAGAACCGGAATGCTGCCCTCAGAGCTCGCCAGAGGCAAGCCCTTTTTATCCGTGTTTCTGCGGCCTCACAGTCCACCGGGCAAACCTGTACAATGCCGGCTTTCTTTTCGCCGGCGCATGCCCGGCCCCACATCGACAGGTTTGTTTCTTGATCTCCACCGCCAATATCACCATGCAATTCGGGGCTAAACCCCTGTTTGAAAACGTCTCCGCCAAATTTGGTAACGGTAATCGCTATGGCCTGATCGGGGCCAATGGCTGTGGCAAGTCCACACTGATGAAAATCCTGGGTGGCGATCTCGAGCCCTCCGCCGGCCAGGTCATGCTGGAGCCCAATGTCCGTCTGGGTAAACTGCGCCAGGACCAGTTTGCCTATGAGGATTGCTCGGT
>NZ_DDOI01000122.1:30563-31433 GCF_002341575.1 Marinobacter sp. UBA2498
GTCGCGGACCTGGAAGTCCAGTTCGCTGAAATGGACGGCTATACCGCCGATGCCCGCGCCGGCGAGCTGTTGCTTGGCCTGGATATTCCGCTGGAGCAACACAACGGCCCAATGAGCGCGCTGGCACCGGGCTGGAAGCTGCGGGTGTTGCTGGCCCAGGCGCTGTTCTCCGATCCTGATGTGTTGCTGTTGGACGAGCCCACCAACCACCTGGACATCAACACCATCCGCTGGCTGGAAAACATACTGGTGGCCCGCAACAGCACCATGATTATCATTTCCCACGACCGCCACTTCCTGAACAGCGTGTGCACCCACATGGCGGATCTGGACTATGGCGAACTGCGCCTGTTCCCGGGCAACTACGACGAATACATGACCGCCGCCACCCAGGCTCGCGAGCGTATGCTGTCGGACAACGCCAAGAAAAAGGCGCAGATTGCCGAACTGCAGCAGTTTGTCAGCCGCTTTTCGGCCAACGCCTCCAAGGCCAAGCAGGCCACCTCCCGTGCCCGCCAGATCGACAAGATCCAGCTGGAAGAGGTGAAGCCCTCAAGTCGGGTGAGCCCGTTTATCCGTTTTGAACAGGGCAAGAAACTTCACCGTCAGGCGGTGACTCTCAAGAACATGACCAAGGGCTTTGATGATAAGCCCCTGTTTAAGAATCTGAACCTGCAGGTAGAAGCCGGTGAGCGAATCGCCATCATTGGTCCCAACGGCATCGGCAAAACCACGCTTCTGCAATGCATGTCAGGGGCCTACACGCCCGACAGTGGCGAGGTGAAGTGGACCGACAGCGCGGAAGTGGGCTACTTCGCCCAGGACCACACGGCGGACTTTGCCGAGGATGAAACCCTGACCGACTGGATG
>NZ_DDOI01000122.1:31557-67767 GCF_002341575.1 Marinobacter sp. UBA2498
GGTGACGATATCGGGAAATCGGTGCGGGTGATCTCGGGCGGCGAGCAGGGCAGGATGCTGTTCGGCAAGCTGATTCTGCAGAAGCCCAATGTGATGCTGATGGATGAGCCCACGAACCACCTGGATATGGAGTCCATCGAGGCATTGAACCTGGCGCTGGAGAACTATCCGGGTACACTGATTTTCGTCAGCCATGATCGGGAGTTTGTTTCTTCGCTGGCTACGCGAATTATTGAGCTTAAGGCTGATGGGGTGACTGATTTCAGTGGCTCTTATGATGATTATCTTCGGAGCCAGGGGTACTTCTAAGGCTCAGGGTTTGGTGCAGGCGGTCATGTGGGACTGGCTTTCCAAAACACGCTCCTTGCGGCCCATCCATGGGGCGCTTGGGCTCCGCCCCTCTGCGCTTATTGCTCCTGCGTCGCGCAGAGGGTCCTGGGCAGGCCGTCCATGGCCTGCCCGTGAAGAGCTTTTCGCTCTTCACCCCTGGCTCCGCACAGTTTTGGAAAGGCCTACCCGCCCATCCGCTCGTGCCTATGAGTGGCCTTCGAATAACTGAGGAAAAGAACATGGGCGAGACCGAAATTATTGCAGCAACCCGAAAATGGGTCGAAGACGTTGTCGTCGGCTATAACCTGTGCCCGTTCGCAAAACGGGAACTGGTCCGGAACCGGGTTCGGTTTGTGGTGTCGGAAGCCGAAACGGAAGACGAGCTGTTACAGGCCTTGCACTCGGAGCTTCAGCGTCTGGAAGATGAGCCGGAGATTGAAACCACGCTTTTGATCCATCCGGGTGTATTGCAGGACTTCGGGCCCTACAATGAATTCCTTGATGCGGCTGATGGTTTGCTGGCGTATCTGGATATGGAAGGCGTTTACCAAATCGCCAGTTTCCACCCGGATTACCAGTTTGCGGGCACCGAGCCCGATGCGGCGGAGAACTACACCAATCGTTCGCCATTTCCCATGCTGCACCTCTTGCGGGAAGCCAGTCTGGAAGCGGCGATTGACAGTTATCCTGATGTGGATGGGATCCCGCAGAGAAACATTGAACTGATGAACGAGCTGGGCTCGGAGAAGATGCGGAGTATTCTGCGTTCCTGTCTTGATGAATCCACTCGCAAGGTCTGAACAGATGGGACTGCTTTTCGAACAGATTGACAGCCAGCCTTCGGTGATTGGTGAGATCACGCTTCGCAGACGCCGGATTCCGGCGATTGGCGACAGGGATATCTACGAGGTGAAGCTGGGCGAGGAATTCCTGATGTCCAGCATGTTCGTGGATGCCGAAGTGGCTCTCTCTGATATCGGGCTGGGCGAAACCGAGGGCGATGATCTCCGGGTAGTTGTTGGTGGCCTGGGCCTGGGTTACACCGCGGTGGCGGCGCTCAGGCACGAGCGTGTTGCCGAACTGCTGGTGGTTGAGTATCTGAAACCCGTTATCGGATGGCATCAGCAGGAGCTGGTGCCTCTTGGTAAAGATCTGAATGCCGATCCCCGGAACCGCTACGTCCATGGCAGTTTCTTCGACCTGGCAATTGCCGATCCGGCAGAGGGTGGTTTCGATCCGAAGAACCCCGGCAAGCCATTCGATGCCATTCTTCTGGATATCGACCATTCCCCCCGGGCGCTGCTGCACGATTCCAGTGCCAGCTTCTACACAGCCAACAACCTGCGGCTGATGGCGCGGCAACTGAAGCCCCGAGGGGTGTTTGCCATGTGGTCGAACGAGGGCGAAGATGACGAGTTCATGGCCGTTCTCAACGAGGTGTTCACCGATGTGGCCTGCCATGTCGTATCCTTCTTCAATCCATTTCAGAACAGGGAATCGTTCAACACCGTGTATGTGGCCCGTAAGCCGGGCTGAGAAACCGGAGCCTGTATGTCTTTAACCACGCACCGCAGCCGACCTTTCAGCTCCAGCCAGCGCCTGCCCGAGCCGGAGCAGCCGCCGGTGTTGCATGAGCCGGAGGAGGCCGGGGCGTTGCTGGCGGAGTTTATCCAGCGCCATCCTCGCTTGCTGATCCTGACTGGCGCAGGGGTCAGTACCGATTCGGGCATCCCGGACTACCGGGACGGCGATGGCGCCTGGAAGCGCAAGCAGCCGGTTCAGCACAAGGCGTTCATGGAAGACGTCTACACCCGCCAGCGCTACTGGGGCCGGAGCCTGATTGGCTGGCCGGTCATGCGCAATGCCAGGCCCAATCCTTCCCACCATTACATCTCTGACCTGGAACTGCTCAACCACAGCAGCCTGGTGGTCACCCAGAACGTGGATCGGTTGCATCAGAAGGCAGGCACCCGGGCGGTGACGGACCTGCACGGGCGGGCCGATGAGGTGGGGTGCATGAGTTGCGGCTACCGGTGTCCGCGGGATGAGGTGCACGATCGCTGCGCGGATCTGAATCCCGGGTTCCAGAAATACACCGCCGAGACAGCGCCGGATGGCGATGCCGATCTGGATGTGGATTTCGAGGATTTCCGGCTGGCGGATTGTCCGAAGTGCGAAGGGATTCTGAAGCCGGATGTGGTGTTCTTTGGTGACTATGTTCCAAAAGACCGGGTGTATTCGGCCCTGGATACGCTGAAGGCCAGTGATGGCCTCTTGGTAATCGGTTCGTCGTTGATGGTGTATTCCGGGTTCCGTTTCTGCCGGTACGCCAACGAATGGAACAAGCCCATTGCCACCCTGAACCTGGGGCGGACGCGGGCTGAAGATCTGGTAGATTTGAAGTTGAACGCGAGGATCGGGGAGACCCTGAAGGCCTCCCTCGATCAGCTTTAGCGGCGGCTTACATCAGGTTGTAGATAAACACCACTGCCACGGCAACCGGAGTGATGAAACGCACGGTGATCAGCCACAGGTTAAACATGGCCGGTGACAGTGCCAGTTCACGCTCCATGGCCTGACGTGACATCACCCAGCCCGCAAACAGGGCCACCAGCAGTCCGCCCAGGGGCAGCATTATGTTGGCGGTGAAGAAGTCCAGCAGGTCGAAAATGGTCTTGCCTTCCAGCATGGGGACAAAGCCAAGCGGTGCGAAGTCGGACCAGAGGTTCAGGGACAGAATCGAGGCAATGCCCAGTCCCCAGCAGACAAAACCGGCGCCCAGTGTGCTGACGGTGCGGTTCATGCCTTTACGCTCTTCCAGCCATTCCACAATCGGCTCCAGAAGCGAAATCCCCGACGTCCAGGCGGCAAAGATCAGAAGTACAAAGAACAGGGTGCCGAACAGGGAACCCATGGGCATCTGACCGAAGGCCAGCGGCAGGGTCTGGAAGATCAGCCCCGGCCCCGCTCCCGGCTCAAGGCCGTTCGCGAACACAATCGGGAAGATGGCCAGGCCTGCGAGCAGCGCCACGCCGGTGTCGATGACCGATACGCTGATCGAGGTCTTGGCAATGGAAATGTTCTTAGGCAGGTAAGAGCCATAAGCCATCATGACCGCCATACCAAGGCTCAGGGTGAAGAACGCGTGCCCCAGGGCTACCAGTATTCCGGATGTTGTGAGCTTGGAGAAATCGGGCTGGAACAGGAATGCGGCGGCTTGCCCGAAGTGCCCGGTTGTCATTGCATAGCCGACCACGATCAGCAGCAGTACGAACAGGGCCGGCATGAGAATGCTGACAGCCCGCTCAAGCCCCGAGCGAACGCCTCGCACTACCACAACCATCACCATAGCCATGAACAGGGTATGCCAGGCCAGCAGTTTGGTGGGATCGCTTAGAAGGCCCGAGAATATCGCGCCTACGGCATCGGCAGACTGCCCGGCAAGCTGGCCGCTGGCGGTTGTGCCTACGTAGGAAATGGCCCAGCCGCCGATGACCGAGTAGAACGACAGAATCAGAAAACCCGCCAGAATGCCGATGGCACCGACCAGCTTCCAGGCCGGCTTGAGTCGGTCATGCTCGGCGATCAGGCTCAGACTCTTGACGGGGCTCCTGCCACCGCGACGACCGATCATGACTTCCGCCATCATGATAGGAATCCCGACGACCGCGATGCACAGCAGATACACCAGCACGAAGGCGCCGCCACCGTTCTCACCGGTGACATAAGGAAATTTCCAGATATTGCCCAGGCCCACGGCAGAGCCGGTAGCGGCAAGAATAAAGGCCAGACGTGATGACCAGAGCCCGCGTTGGGCGTTTGAACCTTCAAGCGCCCCGGAATAAGCGGCGGAATCTGAAGAAGTGACGGACATAACTATCTCCCGGAGTATTTGTTTTTGTATCAGGGTTTAAGAGGGAAGCTGCAGCTATCCGCAGCTTCCTGGGGGTGCGCCGGTGTCAGCTCAGCCGGTGCGGGCCAACCGCTCGGACGCCTGTCCGGCTCCGGCGATGTGCTTTTTGAACCGTTCCTCGGCAAGCTCGTTGGCAATCTCCCCGGTGGGGCGACCCGAGCGGTCGGAACGGTTGAAGATTTCGGTCAGGGTATCGCCGATGGTATCGACGTGGGCGCGAACGGTTTCCGGTGTGGCGCCGGCGCGCTCGTAGAACACATCGATGATGCCGCCGGCATTGATGGCAAAGTCCGGTGCATAGAGAACGCCCCGGTCCCGCAGCATGGCATCGTGCTCAGGGTGTTCCAGCAGATTGTTGGCGGCGCCGGCGACGATCCGGGCCTTCAGTTGGGGAATGCTGTCATCGTTCAGTACTGCCCCCATGGCACAGGGCGCTACCACGTCCACAGGCAGTGACAATATGTCCTCGGCAGCCGCTGGCTTGGCTCCCAGCTGATCCACGGCCCGCCGCATATTGTCGTCATGGATGTCATAGACCCAGAGATCAGCGCCGGCGTCCTTCAGGTGTCTGGCCAACCGGAAACCGACATTACCGATGCCCTGAATGGCTACTTTCAAACCGTTGAGGTCGTCCCGCCCAAGTTTGTGTTTTACCGCTGCTTTGAGGCCGATAAAGGTGCCGTAGGCTGTCGCCGGTGACGGGTCGCCGTTGCTTGGGTTGCCGTCGAAGCCGGTGCGCGAGGCAATTCCCGCAACGTGGCTGGTGTGTCGGCCCATGACCTTGAGGTCGGGGACGCTGGTGCCCGAGTCTTCTGCCGCAATGTACTGCCCGCCAAGACTTTCCAGATGGCGGCCCATGGCCTCCATCATCGCTTCGGTTTTCTGTTTGCGCGGGTCGCCAATAATCACGGACTTGCCGCCACCCAGATCCAGGTTGGCGAGGGCCGATTTGTAGGTCATACCCCGCGAAAGCCGCAAGACATCGCGAACCGCCTCTTCATCGGAGGCATAGGGAAACATTCGGCAGCCTCCCAATGCGGGGCCGCGGGAAGTGTTATGTATGGCAACGATGGCCTTCAGGCCGGTTTCGGGATCGCAGAAAAAGGAAAGATGTTCGTGGTTATCGAACTCGGGATGGCTGAATAGCATTGCGAAATCCTCTCCCACCGGCCGGATCTCGGCATGAGCGGGTATCTTGTTCTTGTCTGCCGGCTTGTGGCCGGCGTTCCGATTTCAGGTGTCCGGTATATCCGCTGGGGGTGGCCCACCGAAAGTGCCCTTTTGGGGCTGGACGAAAAACAAACTAGCGGCAATTGACGTTAACGTCAACATGCGAATGTGAACTATCCGATACAAGGCTCATCCCCGGATTCGGGCGCCTCCCCGGTAAACATTTGAGGCAATCATGAGGTTAAATGCCCTCATGCGTTGCGCGGATCTGGTCCATTAGTCGCAGATGTGCCCCTTTCTGCGGAAACTACCTATACGCGGATCGGGGAAACTGACCTAGTTTCCCCGGATGTCTGTCGCTTCCTATTCTTATCAGCTACAGCCGGCCCGGGTACGGGTGGAGTTTTTCCGGCTGCTTCCCATCTCGTTATTCGTGGTGGCGTTTGGCGCTGCCTTTGGATTGGCAGCTACCCAGAAAGGCCTTGAGCCGCTCCAGGCGGTGCTGATGAGTGCGACGGTGTTTGCCGGGGCCTCCCAGTTTGCCGCCGTCGATATGTGGGGCACCGAGGTATCTGTACTTCCGATGATCGCGGTGGTCTTTGCCATCAATTCCCGCCATCTGCTTATGGGCGCTTCGCTGTACCCGATGCTGAAAGATGTATCGCCGGGCAAGCGCTATGGTCTCTTGCTGTTGCTGACCGATGCCAACTGGGCGGTTTCGGCCCAGGAATACCAGAGTGGCCGACGAAACCTGGAGGTTATCCTTGGTGGCGGGTTGGCTCTTTGGCTGGCCTGGATCATCGGGACCGGTCTGGGCGTCTATTTTGGTGGCCTTCTGCAGGATCCCAAATCCCTGGGCCTGGACATGGTTCTCGGCTGCTTCCTCCTGGCCATGGCACTGGGCGGCAAGAAATCCCCGAGAGTGCTCGTGGCCTGGACCGTCACAGCGCTGGCTTCATTGGCGGCCTGGAAATGGTTGCCGGCGAATACCCACGTCGTCGTGGGCGCGCTCGCCGGTGGTGCGATCGGGTTCTTCTGGCTCGAGCGAAAGCCTGCGCCTGCTTCTGACGCGGAGGACAGCACCCATGACCGTTGAGACCACCACAGCCGGTATTCTGTTCCTGATTGCGATCATGACCGCCGTTACACTGGTAACCCGTTTTGGCGGCGTGTTCATCATGTCGTTCGTGAAGATCAATCCTCGTATCGAGAGCTTTATCAACACCATGGCCAGCTCGGTCCTGATTGCCATCATTGTGCCCATGGCCGTGACGGGGGACGCTGGTGCGCTGGCGGCCCTGACCACGACGGCGGTTACCATGCTGGCGTTGCGTAAACCTCTCCCGGCCATTGCCGCCGGGATTGCCGCTGCCGGAATCGTGCGGTTTCTGGCCTAACCTCTCGAATCTGAAGTGATTAAAAAGTGCTCAAGTCCGGGGGGCTGCGGCCGATATACCTGTGTAGTAATTACAGGTGCCCAAAGCCATGATTTCCTCCAGCCAGATTTCGCTTTTCCAGGACAGTTCCCGCCAGGTATCGGCTTTCGACAGCACGCAGCTCCGCATCAACCGGCAATCTGCCGCTGCGCCGCAGGCCAATGAGAACGCGGTTGGCTCAGAGTTAACGCTCATGCGCCAGGCTGCCTATCGTTACAGCAGCCAGGAGCAGCTCGCCTTCAGCGGCAGCAGCACCGTGACGGATGGCGGTCAGCAGAGCGTCTTTACCAGTGCGCAGCTTGCCGAGAAAACCTCGGAGTTGTTTCTGATGGGCCAGCAGGCACTGAGCGTTAGCCGTGCCGCGCTCGGTGGTGATGCGGGTGTTGAGGGTCGGGGCAGTGTCTCGGTTTCTGCCGGACGCTATATGTTTTACTCGGAGAGCGAATCCAGAAGCTTTGCCTCCACTGGCACCATCGCATTGGAGAATGGTGAGACCATCGACTTCACCCTGTCACTGCGACAGTCCCAGTCCCGGACCTACGAGTACTCGGAACTGGTGCAGATTCAGGAACGGCCACTCACCGACCCTCTGGTGATCAACTTCGGCTCTGCCACAGCCCGCCTGACCGATACCCTCTTCGAGTTCGACCTGAACGGTAACGGTGAAACCGGGCAGTTTGCCACCCTGGGCAGCGGTAGCGGCTACCTGGTGCTGGACCGAAATGGCAACGGCAAAGTGGACGACGGCTCCGAACTGTTTGGTCCCCGGAGCGGCTCCGGCTTTGGCGAGCTGGCCCGGTTCGATGACGACGGTAACCGCTGGATTGATGCCAGTGATGAGATCTTTAAATCGCTGTCCGTGTGGGTGCAAACCGCGGACGGCTCCCAGGCTTTGAAATCCCTGGAGGAAGTCGGGGTTCAGGCGCTGTACGTGGACAATGTAGAAGACCGCTTCACGCTGGCCAACAGTCAAGGTGTGCCGCTGGGCCAGATCAAGGGTTCGGGAATCTATCTGACGACCGACGGTGAGGTTCGCACCCTGGAAGAAATTGATCTTGCCGAGCAGAACACCGCCGACGCGCCGGCCGCCGAGACGGTACTGAGTCGCGACAGTGGCTCGCCGGATCGCGGTGGTAACGGTCTGGTTGAGGCCCGGGTGGAAGCGATCCGCTCCGCGCTTGAGAAGCTCAATGAAATCCGCGAGAAGCAGAAGGCATTTATCGAAGAGTCAAAGGATTCCGGTAAGCCGGAATCTCCCATCGTCGATTACCTGAAACTGATCGACAAGATGCGCTTGGAGATGCTGAACAGCCAGGATGAGAAGAAGCAGGCGGCGAGCCGGTATCTGGAGTTTGCCAGCTTGTAGGGATTGACTCCGAGGCAGGTCCGGTCGGGGGCAAGGCTCCCAAAAATGTGCGGAGCCAGGGATGGCGGAGCCAAGCGTACACGGACGTATTCACAGCGTTTTTTGGGAGCCTTGCCCCCGGCCGGGCCGTCTGTTTACTCCATGGAGGGCTTGGTCATTGGATTGGTATTTATCAGGGCCAGCTCTCCAATGCCGGGTAGTTTTACCCCCAACGCCAACGGGTTAATACCGAAAGAGAGGCCTAGAAGGTTCAATTCCAGTCCCTCGCGAATGCCTGCCAATACGCCAAAATACCCGCCCAGCGAGACCTGATAACCCGCGCCACCCGGAACCTCTGCGATAATACGGTCGCCGAGGTAGTCCTTGCCGATCGCGTGGTTCGGCAGAGCCACATCGAGACCCTCAACCTCCCTGATTACCCAGGCCACGAAGGTGTTGCTGTTGGGGCCGGGCCAGGCTTCGTATTCGGTCGGGTAGGGGTAGGACGCCACTGCCTGGTAGATGTCGGGAATCAGCTTTTCGGCTTCTTCGCCGCGGATATCGGCATAGAGGTCCGGCTTTGCACCGTACCAGTGTCTGTCGGGCTCACCGGGCCGTGAATTTACCACGTAGCTGCGCCAGCCAGTCACCTCATGAACCCGATAATGGCTGGCCCCTTTTTCCTTGGTGGCTATCCAGGTATGGACAGCAAAGTAACCTCGCCAACTCCAGGCCCGGGCGCCGTATACCTGAACGATGGCTTCCTCGGCCTGTTCTGGCAGAGGGGCAATTCGGGCGCTTTCCCGGGTGGCTGTTTGCCAGCTCTCGGCTCCCTGCAGGCTGCCACTGGTGGCCAGCAGAATCGGGCCAGCCAGCAGCAGGAGCACGGCGCCGAAGAACCAGCCGGTGTATCTGAAAAATCGTTTCATGAACTCAGTCCGAAGCGTGGGGTAGACGGGACCCTCTGAGTGACAGAAAGTTCCTCACGACTACCTGGATTATAGGGGACAGGTACGCCAGCCGTGGGTTGGCGGATGAGGCTTGTACCGGTCTGTGGTTTGCCGTGAGGACGCTTGTCTTCTAGGCTCAGAAATACAAATCGCAATTCCCAGGAGGCTTTAATGTCTGACCATCACGTGTACAAAAAAGTGGAAATTGTCGGGTCTTCCAAGAAAAGCATTGAAGACGCCATTGAGAATGCACTTGAGGAATGTGGTAAAAGCGTTCGCAACATGGAGTGGTTTGAGGTAACCGAAACCCGCGGCCATATCGTTGATGGCAAGGTGGGCCATTATCAGGTCGTAATGAAAGTCGGTTTCCGTATCGCCAACAGCTGAACAGGCGCTCCCTAGTTACTGCGAATTGCCCGGTGCCGAATGGACGAGACCAGCTGGTTCATCAGCTCCCGGGCCTCGCCCTCGTGCAGGCTGTGGCATTTGTCCTGCAAGACCCGGCGATCGTGATTGGATGAGTCGCTAGGGACATCTTTTAGCAGGTCCAGATACTGGCAGGCCGCAAGGTGCGCCTTGATCTCGGCATCAATCAGCCGGGTAACCAGTTCATCGACGGACTCTGTGCAGAAGGGGCGGTTCCGGTTAAGCAGCTCTCGGGCCTCCAGGGCCGCATTGCGAGCTTCCAGTCTGAGTTCGCCGGCCGCTTCGCCGCCTTCAACCGCCCTCAGGAACATGCCCAGGCGTTCATGAAGATTCCATACCTGTGGCCAGATCCTGGCGTAGGCTTCCACTTCTTTCTGATAGCGGGCTTCTTCAACTGGGGAGCCTGAAGCGCCATTGCCGGACTCACCCGGACGATTGAATTGTGCTACCCGTATGTCGTCAACTTCCCGCCACAGCGTATCGGAACGCTCCCGTAATGCGGTCAACTGGTCCTCGCTACGCCGGCGAGCGCCCGATCCGATGAACAGGGCAATCACGGCCAGGCCCAGGGCGGCCGCTGAAAGCAGAAGCGGCAGGCCGCCTGCCGATAACATGCTCCACAATGGGTCTGTATCCATGGTGTCTGAGCCCCGCGTAAATCCAGTCTGGGTCTATCAGTATAGAAGTTAATCCGGCGTCTGCTGTCGGAAGGGCAGGGCGGATTCCGCATCGCTGAAATAAGCACGCACGTGGTCCGCCTCCTCTCGGGTGAAGTTTTCTATGGCTTCGCGGAAGCCGGGGTGCAGAACGCCATGCCAGGAGTGGGTGATTACCGGCTCAAAGCCACGTACCAGTTTGTGTTCGCCCTGGGCGCCGGCATCAATATGGCTGAGGCCGAGGTCCATCGCCAGTTCGATGCCCTGGTAGTAGCAGGTTTCAAAGTGCAGGTGGTTATATTCGTCAAGGCAACCCCAGTAACGCCCGTAGAGGGTGGTTTTGCCCGCCAGGAACAGGGCACCGGCAATCATTTCGCCCTCGCGCACTGCCATCACCAGATGTACGTGTTCGGGTAGCTGTTCCAGAAGCAGCTCAAAGAATCGCTTGTTGAGGTAAGGTCGTTGGCCCCGTTTCAGATAAGTCGCCTGGTAAAACACATAGAACGCGGAAAGCACGTGCTCCGGAATATCCCGGCCATGAAAGCGTGTAAAGGAAATTCCCTGGTCCGCAACCTGGCGACGTTCCTTGCGGATGGACTTGCGCTTGCGGGAAGTCAGCGCCGCCAGGAAGTCCTCGAAATTACGGTAATCATGGTTATGCCAGTGGAACTGGCATCCGATGCGATGTAAGGCCTGCTCGTGTTGAAGCAGCTCCTGGTCCTCTTTGCCGGGAAACAGCAGGTGCCAGGAGTGGGCTCCAAGTTCATCGGTCAGCCTGTCCAACAGGTGATGAACCTGTTCCGGTACCAGCTGTTGTCGAATGTCCGGATCCAGCAGCAGCCTTGGGCCTGAGGATGGCGTGAAGGGAATGGCGATCAGTAATTTTGGATAGTACGCCAGCCCATGCCGCTGGTATGCATCGGCCCAGGCCCAGTCAAACACATATTCCCCCATGGAGTGGCTCTTCAGAAAAGCCGGCGCAAGGCCGACGATTCTGCCAGCCTTTCGGAACACGAGGTGACGTGGCGACCACCCGGTCTCCGGGGATGTGCATCCGGACGCTTCCAGTGCCTGGAAAAACTCGTAACGAAGAAATGGATTGCTATGCCCAGCCAGCCGCTCCCACTCAGGGGCGGGAATATCATTGATGCTGGTGCAGGTTTCCAGTGTGAGAGTCGCTGGTCCGGGTTCTGACATGGTGAGGGAAAACTCCTTTATGTACCCGATACCATACGTCAGAAGACGGCTTTTGATCACCCCGGGGTCAGTGTAAAGGTTCTGCAAAGTGACCTGGCCCGAATCAGTGGTTTGCGGGTAGCGTGTTAGACTTCAGCAGCAACTGTGGTCGGCACGACAGGTGGAGAAGCGACATGCAGAACAGGGTGTTACTGGTCGAGGACGATGATGAATTGCGGGAATTGCTTGCCCGTTACCTGACCAATCAGGGATTTACCATTCGGGAAGCTGCCAATGGCCGGGACGGCCTCGCCCTGGCGCTGGGTCAGGACTGCGATATTGTCGTGCTGGACATCATGCTGCCGGATATCAGTGGCCTCGAGGTGTTGCGGGAACTGAGGGCAGAGACCCATCTGCCCGTGGTATTACTGACCGCCCGGGGCGACGAAACGGATCGAATCGTCGGTTTCGAGGTTGGTGCCGATGACTATATTCCCAAACCCTGTAATCCGCGCGAGCTGGTGGCCCGGCTGCAGGCGCTTTTGCGGCGGATTGCCTGGGACCAGAAAACCGAAGTCAATGCGGCCCGGACCTATGGCGACCTACGTGTCGAGCCGGGCCATCGCCGAATTTACCAGAATGATGTGGCGATGGAGCTGACCGCCACCGAGTACGAGGTTCTGCAGGTTCTTCTGGCACACGCAGGCAGCGTGGTCCGCAAAACCGATCTCATGCAATGGGCGCTGGGCCGGCGCCTTGAAGCTTACGACCGCACCCTTGATATGCACATCAGTAACCTTCGCAAAAAACTGGGCAACGACGACCCGCCCCGTATCGAAACCGTTAGGGGGCTGGGGTACAGCTATCGGGTGCCAGAATGAAACAGCGGCCCATGTTCCCTCTGTTCTGGCGGATCTTCCTGTCGATCTGGCTGGCTATGGCGGTCACCGTGGTGGCCAGTAACCTTGCAACCAGGATGCTTCTGGACCGGGAGCGGGAAGCCATCGAGCGCCAGGCAGGTCTAAGGGATCTGGCCGAAGAAGCTATCGCAATTCGCGAGGCCGGCGACCGTGGCGAAGCGTGGCGTTTTCTGCGGGACGAAGGCGAGCGTCTTGAACTGTTTCTGGTGTTGCTCGAACAGGATGAAAACGATGGCAAGCTGCCCTCGTTCATCCGCGACCGCATGAAATCCGGCTGGTACCCGCAGAAACCCGCGGTACTGGACGTTGGCGGCGGTTACCGGTTGGTGGCCTGGCCACGGGTGCAGGGCGCCGGCTGGCTCAACCCGAGATTCTTCAGGGCCATCGAGCTCGGGCTGGCCCTGCTGATGATTTCACTGGCGTGCTGGTGGATCGCCCGCCTGGTATCGCGACCGTTGAAACACATGGAAAGCACCGCCCAGGCGATTGCGGCCGGTGATAATTCTCTGAGAGTCAGCGAAAAGATCGCCCAACGCCGGGATGAGGTGGGGCAACTGGCCACGGCTTTCAATGCCATGACCGAACAGCTCTGCAGTCTGCTGGAACGCCAGAAACATCTGCTTCGGGATATTTCCCACGATTTGCGAACGCCGCTCACCCGCCAGCGTATAGCCATTGAGCTGGCAAACGAGGCCGGTGCAGATGAAGAGCTGATGGCCAGCATTCTGCGCCAGAACGAACGGCTTGAAACCATGACCGGTCAGATACTGACGTTATACCGGGTTACCGAAGCCGGCGGCGATATCGAGCGCGAGCCCCTCCGGCTGGTGCATGTGATCAATCAGGTCCTCAAGGATGCAGCGGACTATGCCGAACACCAGGGTGTGGACTGCAAACTCGTGGTGTCGCCGGAAAGTTCAAGGGCGTCGGTGCTGGGTGATGAAGGGCTTTTACAGCGAGCCATCGACAACATCCTGCAGAATGCCCTCGACCACACGCCACCTGGCAGGGCTGTTCATCTGGCCGTGACGGTGGCCGATGACTGGTTGACGCTAACGGTTGATGACGAGGGGCCGGGCGTTCCGGATGAGCTGATCGGCCAGCTTTTCGAGCCGTTCTTCCGCGCAGACAAGTCTCGCGGGGGCACGGGCTGGGGGCTTGGCCTGGCCATTGCCAGAGACATCGTAGCGGCCCACGATGGCGTGATCGGGGCAGCAGCGGGAGAAACTGGCGGCTTACGGGTGACGCTTCGCCTTCCGGTGTTTTTCGGGGGCGGCTGACTCCGGCTCCGGGTCGGAAGGTTTCAGTTTTTCGGCGCCGGAAAAGTCGATACCCTCCTGCAGCTCGTCTTCGTCAAAGCGGATTCCGCAGGCCGCTTTCCGAATCTTCGCGGGCTTTGCCGTGCCCGGGTTGTTGTATTCGTCTTCAGAGGCCATAGGTCGTTGTCCATGAAAAAAGATTACCCCGTTCCGGCAGGATACCTTGAGCGTGAAACGGAAGTGAAGAAAAGCCGGTTCATTGCCCGGGTAGCCCCGGTGAGTTCGCGGGAGGAGGTGAAGGACTGGCTGGAACAGGCCCACCAGGACCACCCGGACGCCCGGCATATCTGCTGGGCCTACCAGATCGGGCGTCCCGGTTCTGCCGCCGAAGCTGGTATGAACGATGATGGTGAACCGTTCGGAACGGCCGGAAAGCCGATTCTCAACGTGATTCAGCACAAGGATATGGGGGATGTGCTGGTGATGGTGGTCCGGTACTTTGGTGGCATCAAACTGGGCGCAGGTGGCCTGGTGCGAGCCTATGCCGGAGCTGCAGAGAGCGTGCTGTCGGCTGTTGATCGGGTGGTCCAGAAGCCCATGGTGGACGTGCTGGTGCTCCTGTCATTTGCTGACGAGCAACCGCTGCGGCACTGGTGTGAGATGAACGGGGCATCGGTGGAATCGGTGGATTACGGGGCCTCGGTACGGGCTGGTGTTCTGGTCCCCGAGGATCAGGTCGAGGCATTCGGAGCCTTCTGCGATGCCCATAAACTGGATTACAGTTTAGAAAGGTGACGGATCCCGGGGGCATCGTTGTGCGTCTGCGAGGCGTATACTGTTCGTAAATCTGAGTCTCAATCGAGGACAGGAATCATGATGCGTTTTCTGATGTTAGCGGTTGTTGCACTGGCCATGACCGGTTGTGCCAGCAACGTGGTGACCGACTACAACTCTTCCGTGGTTTTCGGTAATTATGCCTCCTGGGCGTTTGCCGGTGGCACCGATTCGTCTTCCTTTACCTCACTCGACGGCACTCGGGTGCGCAGTGCCGTTGAGCGAGAGTTGAATCGCAAAGCGCTGAAACAGGTCCCTGAAGCAGAGGCCGACTTGCTGGTGAGCTGGCAGATCGTGCCCGAGGAGCGTCTTGAGCAGACGGGGCTGGGACTCGGATTTGGTTTTGGTAGCGGGAATTTCGGCTGGGCCCTGTCTGCGCCGCCACCCGTACGTGAAATTGAAGAGGGAAAGCTGGTTGTAGAGCTGGCAGACAGCAAGTCGAAAGAAGTTGTCTGGCGCGCCGCCAGTCGGCGCTATCTCAATGAAAACCAGTCACCCGAGACCCGAAGAGAACTGATCGACGAGGTCGTGGCCGAAATGTTTACCAAGTATCCTCCTGGTCTCGATTGAAGGCGTTACAAGACAGGAATAGCACGGAGACAGAATGAAGAAGCGATCTGAGGGCGGTCTGGTTTTTTCGACCGAGCAGGGGCGTATGTGCCCGGATTGCCGTAACCCCGTGAATGAATGTACCTGCGTTACATCATCACGGCCTGCCGGGGATGGCATTGTCAGAGTGAGCCGGGAGACCAAGGGTCGCAAGGGTAAGGGTGTCACCCTGATTACCGGCATTCCACTGGACGACAAAGAACTGAAAGCCTATGCCAAGGTGTTGAAAGCCAAATGCGGCACCGGTGGCACGGTAAAAGATGGTGTGGTCGAAATCCAGGGCGACCAGCGGGATCTTCTGGTTCCGCTGCTTGAGCAGAAGGGGTGGACGGTTAAGCGCGCCGGTGGCTGATGGTATAACACGCAAATCCCCCACGCTCACGTTACAATAGAGCCCGCGTTAACAAATCCCGAGTTTCATACCAACCGGAATCTGCCCAGAAATCCCTGCAATTATGCCGTTGGATGGCGGATTCTGTTCGACCGGAGGCAAGCATGCATATACTGGTTTTGGGCGCAGGCGTTGTGGGTACTACCACGGCCTGGTATCTGCAGAAGCAGGGGCACCAGGTAACTGTGGTTGATCGCCAGAACCAGGCCGGCCTGGAAACCAGTTATGCCAACGGCGGTCAGATCTCCGTTTCCCATGCGGAGCCGTGGGCCAACCCGTCCGCCCCTCTGAAAGTCATGAAATGGCTGTTCCAGCCCGACGCGCCCCTGCTGTTCCGGCCAAGACTGGATCCCGCCCAGTGGCGCTGGGCGCTCTCTTTTCTGGGACAGTGCACCTCGGCCCGGGCTGCCCACAACATCCGCCAGATGGTGAATCTCGGCACCTACAGCCGCAGCCAGTTGCAGGCTCTGCGTAACGAAGCGGGCATCGAGTACAACCATCTCGAGAAGGGTATCCTGCACTTCTACACCAATCCTGCGGAGTTTGACGGTGCCATGGAGCCGACCCGGATCATGCAGGATCTGGGGTGTGACCGTCAGATTATCGATGCAGACCGGGCGGTAGAGTTGGAGCCGGCACTCAAGCCGATCCGCAACCGGATTGCCGGGGCAACCTACACCTCGGAAGACGAATCCGGTGATGCCCGGATGTTTACCCAGAACCTTGCAAAACGCTGCGCGGAGGCCGGCGTAGAGTTCCGGTACGGCACTGAAATCCTGGGCTTCGAACGCGCCGGCGAGCGGGTACTCGGTATCCAGACGCTCCGGGACGGCCATCATGAGACGCTGCGCGCGGATGCCTACGTGCTGAGCATGGGCAGCTTCAGTGCGGCGCTCGCCAGTCAGCTCGGTATTTTCCTCAACATCTATCCGGCCAAAGGCTATTCGATTACGGTACCGGTGAAGAACGAGGAGGCGGCGTTCAATGTCAGCCTCACTGACGACGAGTACAAGCTGGTTTATTCCCGCCTGGGTGATCGCATGCGCGTGGCGGGCACGGCCGAACTGAACGGCTACAGCCGGAAACTGAACTATACCCGCTGCCGCGCTATCGTGCGCCGCACAGCGGAAGTCATGCCCGAAGCAGGTTACTGGGATCAGGCGGAGTTCTGGACCGGCTTACGGCCTGCGACGCCTTCCAACGTGCCGTACATCGGAAAAAGCCACTTCGCCAACCTCTACCTGAATACCGGACACGGCACCCTTGGATGGACCCATTCCTGTGGTTCCGCCGCGGCCCTTGCGGACATTATTGACGGCCGCAAGCCTGAAGTGGATTTTACGTTTTCCGGGCTATAAAAAAGGGGCCAGATGAGGTGTGTCATCTGGCCCCTTCCCAAACGCCTCACTGATTACTGCAACTGATCCCGAATCAGTTTCTTGTTGATCTTGCCAACACTGGTCTTCGGAATATCTTCCACGAAATCAATATGCTCCGGGATCGCCCATTTATTGATCTCGCCGCTTTCCACAAACTGCTTCAGATGGTTCTGGATATCCTCGGCACTGGCTTGCTCGCCCGGCTTCAGGGTGACCAGAGCATGCGGGCGTTCGCCCCATTTCTCATCGGGCACGCCAACGACCGCAGCACCGGCGACAGCGGAATGCTGGCTGATCAGGTTTTCCAGATCCAGTGAAGACAGCCACTCACCACCGGTCTTGATCACGTCCTTGATGCGATCCTTGATGGTGATGGTGTTGTCCGGCTCCATGGAAGCTACGTCGCCGGTGTGTAGCCAGCCACCTTCCCAGAGCTGTTCGCCTTTCTCGGGCTCCTTGAAGTAACCCTGGGTCAGCCATGGCGCGCGGGCCACGATCTCTCCCTTGGCCTCGCCATCATGGGGGACCGGATTGCCTTCGGGGTCCACAATTTCCAGCTCAACCATGGGCGTCGCAATACCGGTCTTCACCCGGATCGCAGTTTGCTGCTCAAGAGGCAGTTCCAGGTCTTCGGGTTTCAGGTGCGACGCGCAGAGCAGCGGACAGGTCTCAGACATGCCGTAGGCGGTGTAAAGTTTGATGCCGAGCTTGGCCCCGGCGTCGCAAAGCCCTTTGGTAAGCGCGCTGCCGCCAATCAAGACGTGCCAGTTGCTCAGATCAGCCGTCTTGATGGATTCGGTGGCCATCATCATCTGCATGATGGTGGGCACGCAGTGAGAGAAAGTCACTTTGTGTTCCTTGAGCAGATCCACCAGCAGCTCCGGCTCATAGCGGCCCGGATATACTTGCTTGATGCCCATCATGGTGGCGGCATAGGGCACGCCCCAGGCATGCACATGGAACATGGGCGTCACTGGCATGTAGACCGACGAGGAACGCATCAGCGGCATCTCGTCGAATGACGCAACGGTGCCCGTCATGGCCAGCGTGTGCAGCACCAGCTGGCGGTGGCTAAAGTAGACGCCTTTGGGATTGCCGGTTGTGCCCGTGGTGTAGAAGGTGGTCGCTACACTGTTTTCGTCGAAATCGGGGAAGTCGAACTTGTCATTGGCCCTGGCGAGAAGGTCCTCATACTCCCCGACAGCCTCAACAGGTGCCTGTTGTGCGGTATTGCTGTCGGTGAGCTGAATCCAGGTCTTGACCGTTTTGATCTCGTCTTTGACCGCCTCAATGATCGGGAGGAAGTCGTCGTGAACCAGAACCACATCGTCTTCGGCGTGGTTCATGGTGTAAACGATCTGGTCCGGCGACAACCGGATGTTGACGGTGTGCAGAATGGCGCCAATCATCGGAATGGCAAAGAAGCACTCCAGGTACCGGGGGGTATCCCAGTCCATGACCGCAACGGTATCGCCCGGTTTCACGCCGGCATCGGTCAATGCGTTTGCCAGGCGGTGAATGCGTTCGACGAGATCCGTATAGGTGTACTTGCTGCGGTTGGAGTAGACAATTTCCTGGTCTGGATTGTACCTGGGGCCCGAGAGCAGGAGTCGTTTGATCAGCAGCGGGTACTCATAGGCGTTTTCAGCCGGGGGTAGAATGCGTGTCTGTGCCATTACGTGTGTCCTCTTTCCCAGTTGTTGGTGTTATCGCGAGAAACAGGGATAAATCTGACACAGTTTGGCTGAAACAGGAACCGGTAATAGTGAAAAAATGCAGAGCGAACGGTGGCTTAGGTGCGAAGTCCGTTTCGCTCTGCGGACGCGCCCGTCAGGGGCGGGGATATTACTCGTAGGTGCAGAGGTAAGCCGTGTCGATGTCGGTCTTTGCCTTGAAGCTGGCCTGGCCCGCTACATCAAAACTCTCGCCGGCACCGTAGGTCATCCACTCTTCCATGCCTGGGAGCAGCACAGTGAGGGCTCCGCTGATGACGGTCATGGTTTCTTTCTTGCTGGTACCGAACTCGTACTCGCCCGGGCTGATCACACCAACGGTGGCTGGCAGAGTCGAGGTCTGGAAGGAGATGGATTTTGCCTTGCCGTCGAAATATTCGTTCACTTTCAGCATTGGCTGAGCTCCGTTAATTGATGGGGAGGCTACTATACGGGAATTTCATGCACTTCCAATGACAAATCACGAATCGATTCGATCTGACTCCTTGCTTGACCCGTCCGGTTTGTCCTGATTCTCAAGACCGCTTTCCAACGTGTGCAGGTGAGTATCGTAGCGCTCCCTAAGCTCATCCTTGACCGTGCCTTCCCAAAGCTCAATGCCGGTAAAGTACCCGGCACGCCCTATCACGTGGGCGGCAATCGGCGCTGTCAGGAAAATGAAGACCACAATGGCAATTGCCCTGGCCGCCACGGTACTGTCGCCGAAGTGGAACGCCACGCTAGCCATGATCAGCATGGCGCCCAGCGCACCGGCTTTGGTGGTGGCGTGCATGCGGGTGGGCAGGTCCGGTAGCCTCAGGACCCCGATGGAGGCCAGAACCATGAACGCAGCGCCCAGGATCAACAGGAAGGAAACCAGCAGCTCACTCATCCTTAACCCCTCCACGTTCGACAAACCGGGCGAAACCAATAGCCGCCAGAAAGGCTGTCAGCGCAATCACAATGGCCACGTCCAGAAGGCTGGCGACGCCTGTTTCTATCGCATGAACGCCCACGTAGCCAACCACAATTGAGGTGATCAGCTCCAGCGCTACCACACGGTCCGGCAACGAAGGCCCTCGGGTCAGGCGAATAAACGCGAACAAAAGCGCGAGAGACAGCATGAAATAGACAACGTTTATTGATACGGAAAGCATTGCAACCCCCTAGCGCATGACCTTCAGCACACGGCGCTCCAGCTCCCTGAGATCATCTCTCAGTTGCTCTTCATCGTGCAGGAACATGGTGTGTATGAACAGTACCTTTCGGTCGTCGGAGACATCCAGGCTGAGCGTGCCAGGTGTTAGTGAAATCACGCTGCTGACAAACAGGATCTCCATGTCGGTTTCCGCGTTCAGAGGAAACGCAATCACGCCTGGCCTCATGTGCCACACTGGTGTGGCCACGTCGTAGGCCACCTTAAGATTGGACTTGACCAGCTCCTTGAGAAAGAAAACGAGAAAAGCCGCAAGGCGGGGGATTCTCCGGGAATAGCCTTTCAGTGCCGGCACCTGCTTTTGCAGCACCATCAGTGCAGCGTAGCCAAACAGTAGGCCGGCCAACAGGTTCATGGCCGTCACGCTGCCGGTGAGGGTGACCCATGCCAGCGCCAGCAGCAAATTCCAGAACAGACCAATCACTGTGACTGCCCTCCAAGCACTGCTTCAATATAAAGCTGTGGATTCATCAGCTGGTCCGCCGCCGTTTCCGCCAGAACGTAAATCGGCTGGCCATATAAACCAATAATCAACGTACACACTGCAAGGCCTGCGACCGGCAGGTACAGGGCCCAGCTTCTCGGCTCCTTCATCTCGCCTTTGAGCGCGCTGTCATCGGTGACGTGCTCCGGCAGCTTCTTCCAGAACACTTCCGCCCAGATCTTGATCATCGAATACAGTGTTAGCAAGCCAACGAGGAGCGCAATCCCCGCAACCAGATACTCGCTTGCCTCAAGACTCGCTCGGACGACGATGAACTTGGCGAAGAAGCCGGACAGTGGCGGAATGCCCGCCAGCGACAGGGCAGGAATCAGGAACAGCAACGCCAGATAGGGGCGCTGGCGGTAGACACCGCCGAGGTCTTTAAGCTCGTAGCTGCCCAGTAGGCGGTAGGTAATGCCGCTGACCAGGAACAGGTTCGTCTTAACAATGATGTGGTGCATGATATAGAACACTCCGCCGATGAGGGCGAGGGGTGTAAACAGGGCGAGCCCCAGGATCATGTAGCCGATCTGGCTGATGATGTGGAAGGATAGTATGCGCCGGAATTCGAACTGCGCGGCCGCTCCCAGAACCCCGGTGAGCATGGTCAGCGTGGCTCCCCAGAGCAGTATCGTATGGGTATAGCCGACATCCTGGGTAAATATCAGCGTAAACACCCGGTAGAGCGCATATACGCCCACCTTGGTCAATAGTCCGGCAAACAGGGCGGAGACGGCCACCTGGGGCGTGTGGTAGGACGCTGGGAGCCAGAAAAAAAGTGGAAACGCCGCAGCTTTGATACCAAAGGAAATCATGAACATCATCGAGACCACGGTCACCATGCCCGGGTCGTCGACGCTGCTCACCTTCTGGGCGATATCGGCCATGTTCAGGGTGCCCACCATGCCATAGAGCAGGCCCACTGCGGACAGGAACATGGCCGATGAGAACAGGTTAAGGGTGACATATTTGATGGCACCTTCCATCTGCGCCCGCTCGCCCCCGAGGGTCAGCAGGGCGAACGACGCCAGCAGCATTACCTCGAACCAGACGAACAGATTGAAGATGTCGCCGGTGAGGAAGGCGCCACCGACACCGGCCAGGAGCAAGTGCATCAGGGGAAAGTAGCCGAACCTCTGGTGCCCGTTGGGAATGGACGCCAGGGAGTAGATGGCAATAGCCAGGCCGATAATACCGGTCAGTACGATCATGATGGCGCTGAGTACGTCGGCCACGAACACAATGCTGAACGGTGCGGGCCAACTGCCCATTTCTACCACCAGGAAGCCTTGGTCCACTGTGAGCAGCAACAGCCAGATACTTGCTGCCAGCAGCAGGCCGGTGGCTACTACGCCAATCAGCCGCTGGAGCCGGATGGAACGCCAGCATGCCAGTGACAGCGCGCCGGCGACCAATGGAATAAGGATCGGGAGAACAGGTGCCAGGTTCAAGTATCAGTATCCTTCATCTGGTCCAGGTCATCGGTGCCAACCACCTCGTATGCGCGCCGTATCAGAACCACGGCAAAAGCGAGAACACTGAAGGCGATCACGATGGCGGTCAGGATGAGCGCCTGAGGCAATGGGTCAGCGACTGTCCCGGTGATTTGCTGTGCGCCCTCGGCAATCAGCGGCGGAGCGCCGCGGGTAAGGCCGGCGACCACGAAGATCAGAAGGTTGGCTGCGTTGCTAAGGATGATCAGACCAATCACCAGTTTGACGATGGACCGTCGGAGCATCATGTAGATGCTGGCTGTGAACAGCAATCCAATCACATAGGCCATCAAGGTTGCCATCTCAGAGCCTCCCCGGGATCAATGGACAGACATGAAAGATGATTAGGCTCATTCTCTGACCTCCATCAGACTGATTACAAAGGTCATCAGCGTGCCCAAAACCGCGAGGTACACGCCAATGTCGAAGATCAGCACCGTTGACAGCTTCAGGTAGCTCTCTCCGGGTAGGGGAAACTGCCACCAGTGGGCCGTTAGCAGTGGTTGGCCCGACAGCAGAGCGGGAATAGTGGACGCCAAGGCAAATAGCAGCCCGGCGGCGAGGATATCTCGGGGACTGACGCGCAGCAGTCGAAGAGTTGACCGGGCGCCGAAGGCGAAGGCATAGAGCACGAAGGCGCTGGCCGCAACCAGCCCACCGATGAATCCGCCGCCGGGCTCGTCATGGCCGCGCAGCAGCAAAAACACCGAAAACATCAACTGAAGCGGGACAATAGCCAGGGCGGCTGTGTTCAGAATCAGGGAGCTGGATCTCATGGTCTGTGCTGGTCCTCCGCCCTAAATTTGATCATGGAAAAGACGCCGATGGCAGCCAGGCCAAGCACGAAGATTTCACCCAGTGTATCGAGCTGTCGGAAGTCAACCAGGATCACGTTCACAATGTTTTTGCCGAAGGCCAGTTCCGAGCTGTTTTCGATGTAGTAGCTGGAAATGCTTTCAAAGAACTGTATATCCATTGCAGCCAGAATCAGCAGGGTCATCACTATGCCCGCGAAAACGGCCACCGCCAGGTCCCGATAGCGTTCCAATGGGGACGAAAGGTTGACGAAAGGCGGCAGTTTGAAGAGCACCAACACCAGAAGAATTACGGTCAGGGTCTCCACCAGCAGCTGGGTAATACCCAGGTCCGGGGCGCTGAAGTGGATGAAGATGAGGGCGACGCCAAAGCCAGTGACCCCAACGGAGGCAACTGAACCCAGGCGGGACCTGCTGGCGCAGGCGAAGAGCGTGGAAACCACCAGCAACAGAGCAATACCGAATTCATAGAAATAGCCGTCGCTGAAATCAAAACTCAGTTCGAAGCCGTGACGCGTGAGCAAGGTGTAGCCGGTCAGACCGAAGGTCACCAGCACAAGAATCAGCAGGTAAATCCCGAGGACGCCGTTCTGCAGAAGCCGGGTTTGCCAGTCGGCCACCTGGGTGATGCCCAGCATGAACCGAAAATAGCCAGCCTCCGGACCAAAGCGGCTGCCGGCGGTGTTAAGGGCGCAGAGATTGGGTTGCAGGCGCTGCCACTTGTAGAGCAGCAGCGAACCGATCAGCAGACTGACCACTGAAAGAATCAGCGGTACGTTCACCCCGTGCCACAAGGCGAGGGCGGTCTCAACCGCTGCGCCATGAACTGACGAAATCGCGGCGTCCAGCAGGATGCCAGCTGGTACAAAGGGAACCACGCCAAAAATCAATGCCAGGAGCGACAGCACGGCGGGGCCAATCAGCATGGCAAAAGGCGCCTCGTGGGGCTGCTTCGGGGTCTTGAGTACTTCGCCAAAAAACGGCTTGATGGCAACCAGCCCTGCGACCGCAACCACCAACATGGCAGACGCGACGGCCACCACCAGGAGGCCCAAGGACCACGCCGGAGCCTTGAGCAGTGATTCGAGCATTAGTTCCTTGGCAACGAAACCAAACAGGGGCGGCAAGCCTGCCAGCGAGAGCGCGGCCAGGCAGGTGATTGCCGCGGTAAGAGGCATGCTTTGCCTGAGACCTCCCATTTTTGTGATGTCCTTGGTGCCGGTCTCATGGTCCAGTGCACCGGCGAGCATGAACAAGGCGCCCTTGTAAAGGGAATGGGCAAGGAGGAAACAGATGAAAGCGGTGATAGCCAGCTCTGTACCGACCCCGATCAGCATGGTCAGGGTACCCAGGGCCATGACCGTGGAGTAGGCCAGTACCTTTTTGATACCAGTGCTGCTGAACGCCAGATAAGCACCGGTCAGCATAGTTGCAGCACCGAAAAGCATCAGTGAGCCACTCCAAAGCGCATCTCCGCCCAAGGATGGATTGAGACGGGCCAACAGATAAACGCCCGCTTTGACCATCGTTGCCGAGTGTAGGTAAGCAGAAACCGGCGTAGGGGCCGCCATGGCATTGGGCAACCAGAAATGGAAAGGCACTTGAGCTGATTTCGTGAAAGCGCCGATGAGAATGCAAATCGTCGCTGCGGTGTAAAAGGCGTGTTCTTGAATTTGCAGATCGGAAGCAAGTATTTCAGTAAACGAGTAACTTCCGGTAATGAAGCCGAGCAATATCAAACCTGCCATCAGGACGAGCCCGCCCCCGGCGGTAACGAAAAGCCCCTGAAGTGCACACTTGCGCGCTTCCTCGTCCTCGTGGTTGAAGCCAATCAGCATGTAGGAGGTGATGCTGGTTAACTCCCAGAAAACGAAAAACGCGATGAGGTTATCGGATAAAACCAGCCCCAGCATCGACGCCATGAACGACAGCATGATGACGTAGAATCGTCCCAGATCTTTGTGGCCTTTCAGATAGGAGCCGGCATAAATCAGGATGAATGTACCGATGCCACTGATTAGAAGGGCAAAAACCAGAGACAGGCCGTCTACCATGAAATCGAGGGTTATGCCGAGGCCCGGCATCCACTGGTTCTCAATCAGAAGGATTTCACCACGGCTGATTGAGGGAACAAGGCTGGCAAAGTATACGGTAAGCGATGCCGGAAGAAGCGCCAGAAGCCATCCAATGTGTTGGCCGGCGAAGCGGCGGAGCGCCGGCACGGCAAATGCCATTAAAAAACCCGATAGTACAGCCAGTAACATCATTTAAGGGTGCTCCGTTAGAACCCAGTTCTTAGCGTTATGCAGTTATCAGATTCCGGCCTTTGCACTTGGATCATACGCTGTTAAGCGGCAATCGACTCAACAACTCTTTGGGTTGAACCTTTTATTGATCCCAGGTCTGGCCGCGGGTGTTTTCTGTGGTTTTGACCTCCAGGTGCATGGCGGCTTTGGCCAGGAAATTAGCGCTGACGGGTGCCGTCATGAACAGAAAGGCTGTGATCAGAACCTCTTCAATGCCGATGCCCCTGCCGAGGGTACTGAAATAAATCACCGAGCTGACAACAATGGCGCCCACGCCGACCGTGGTTGCCTTGGTCGGGCCATGCAGGCGGGTGTAAAAATCCGGCAGGCGGGCCAGGCCAATCGCTCCGATCAGGGTAAAGGCGCCGCCTACAAGCAGCAAAGCGGAAACGGCATATTCGGCGAAGGTGCTCATCAGGTTTTCTCCGGGTTACTCAATAACGCTGCCGCGCTTGAGGTATTTTGCCATTGCAACGGTTCCGACGAATCCCATCACCGCAATGAGCAGGGCGGACTCGAGGTACATCCGTGTTTGTAGCGTTATACCAAGCAGCACGATAAGTGCGATGGCATTGACGTAAAGAGTATCGAGTGCCAACACTCTATCGGGCGCATCCGGCCCCTTGATCACGCGATAGACGTTCAGTAAGGCTGCCAGCGTGACCATGGCGATGGTGATGTAGAGCGCAATAAGAATCATCGGAACATCTCCAGCAGTGGCCTCTCATAACGGGCTCGAATCGTGTCGATGACTTCCTGCTCATCCTCGGCGTCCAGTGAATGGATGAGAATCAGTTTGTTGTCATCACTGACATCGGCGCCGACCGTTCCGGGCGTCAATGAAATAGTGCTGACCAGTATGCTGATGGCGAGTGGGTGATCCAGCTCAAGAGGATAACAGATGAACATCGGGCGAGGCTGCCGCGGGCTGAGTATGAGCTTTGCTACTTCAACACTGGCAACAATAATATCCCAGAGAACCCGCAACGCGTAGGCTGGCGCCCGCCAGCCCCTGATTACAGCGGGGCGGTCGGGCCAGAACCCCCGGGTCAGTTGGGGTATGCCCCAGGCAAGTACAATGCCCAGGACGACACTGCCCCCGCTTATGCCGTCACTCAGAAACTGCCAGGTGGCGAACAAGGTAAGACTTAGCCAGGGCTGAGGAAAACTGAGGCGATCGAGCATTAACTGCCCTCCCTGACCATGGGTGTTTGCAAGATTTCGATGTAAGCGTCGCTGTTGTGCAATTGCGCTGCAGTTGCATCGGTATAGTTCATAATGGGGCCAGCCAGCACTACCATGACAATGGCCATGGCAGTGAGTGCTCCCGCTGCCACGGAAATTCGGCCATTGAGCGGATCCGGTTTTTCCAGATGACCATCCACGGTGCGCCAGAACACGATGCTACCAGCGCGGCTGTAGGCAATGAGGGTCAGGAAGCTGCCGATCAGCAGTACTGACCATAGCCAGGCCATCTCGGTTCCCGATTCAACAGACTGCAAAATCAGCACCTTGCCAAAGAAACCGCTCAGGGGCGGCAGGCCGGCCGCTGCCACGGCACCCACCAGGAAGAGGACACTGAGGAAGGTGCGGCTCTGCATTTTAGGCGCTGTAACAATGCGGTCTTTCGCCGAACCGCGCTGGTTAGCGACCAGCTCAGAAACAAGGAACAGGCCGCCCACCGTCCACGTTGTGCTTAGCAGGTAGAAAAGCGCCGCAGACAATCCGGCCTGAGAACCAAGTGCAATCGGCGCCAGCAAGGTGCCCACCGAAATGATGACCTGCCAGGCGACCAGGGTCTTCAGAGTGCCGGAGCCCAGTGCGCCGATAACGCCCATGGCCAGGGTGGCCAGGGCGATCGGGAACAGCCAGTCCATGCCGAGATTGGCGAGCTCGCCTGCATCGTCGCCGAAGATAAGCAGATAGACCCGTAAAATGGCGTAGATGCCAACTTTGGTCATAACCGCAAACAATGCCGCAACCGGCGCCGTCGCTTTTGAGTAGGCCCGTGGTAGCCAGAAGCAAAGGGGCAGAATGGCTGCTTTAAGGCCGAAGACCACCAGTAACATCATGCCTCCGGCCTTGACGATGTTCAGGCCTTCTCCGGAGATTTGCGGAACCTTGACCGCGAGATCTGCCATGTTCAGAGTGCCGGTAACGCTGTAGATCATGCCGACGCTGATCAGGAACACGGCAGAGCCGATCAGGTTAAGCACGACATAGTGCAGGCCCGGAACGGTTCTGACTGTCCCGCCGCCATGCATCAGCAGACCATATGAGGCGATGAGCAGAACCTCGAAAGCAACAAACAGGTTGAACAGGTCGCCGGTGAGGAAAGCAATGTTTAGCCCCATGAGCTGGAAGAGGAACAGGCCATGGAACTGACGGTTTCCTTCATCGGCACCGCCTATGGCGAAGAGGTGGCAGAAAAGGGCCAGAATGGCAGTCATTATCAGCATCAGGGCGGCCAGTCGATCCAGCACCAGCACGATCCCGAAAGGTGGTTGCCAGTTACCGAATGCATAGATCCGATAACTGCCATCGTTTGCCATTACGAGGAGCACAACGGCGGATACTAGCATCAATACCGTTGTGGCCAGCGCCAGCGTCCGCCTCAGGTGGATAGGCGCGTAGCCCATAAAAGCCTGGAGAATGCCGCCGAGCAGGGGAATAAGAACAGGAGCGGTAAGCCAGTGGTTCATTTACCGGTAACCTCCGATTCTTCCTCCGGTGCGGGTGATTTGTAAGGCTGCTTCCCATCCACATGATCGTCCTCATTGTCCGCCAGGTTGCGCAGGGAGAGCACTACAACAAACGCAGTCATTGCAAAGCCAATCACAATGGCTGTAAGTACAAGGGCTTGTGGTAGAGGGTCAGAGTAACTGGCTGCAGTGCCGATGATCGGCTGCTGACCGGTCGCCAGGCGTCCACTGGAGAACAGAAACAGGTTGACGCCATAAGAAAGAAGCGTCAGGCCGACCACTACCGGAAAGGTCCGAGCACGCAGAATCAGATAGACGCCGGACGACGTCAGTGCGCCAATAACCAGTGCGAAAACGAGCTCCATTACGCACTCTCCTGTTTGGGTTTAATCGCAGAATGGGGCGACAACCGGCCGACAGTCACCAGCGACAGAAGGGTAGCACCGATAACTGCCAGGTAGACGCCGAGATCAAAGATCAGGGCCGAGGCAACCTCGAACTTGCCCACCACCGGCCAGGTGATGTAATCGAAGGTGGATGTGAGGAACGGGTAGCCGAAGGCGAAACTGCCAAGCCCGGCAACCGTTGCGAACAGCAGGCCCAGCCCGATGACGTTGTGGTAGCGCAGACGGATTCGATCCTCTGTCCACTCCATGCCGCTGGCAATGTATTGGAGAATCAGCGCAATCGAGGTAATAAGACCGGCGATAAACCCGCCGCCCGGCAGGTTGTGGCCGCGCAGGAAAATGAATGCGGACACCATCAGGGCAAGCGGTAACATTGGCCGGGCAATCAGGCTCAACATCAGCGGGTGCGCATCCCGGGCCCATGCGTGGCCGGCGCCATCGCTGGGCGGTGGCGTCAATACGGTGTCTTTGAGCATGGCGTAGATGCCCAGGGCGGCAATGGCCAGGACCGTGATCTCGCCCAGGGTATCGAAGCCCCGGAAGTCCACGAGAATGACGTTGACCACGTTAGTGCCGCCTCCGCCCGGCTTGCTGTTCTCCAGGAAGAACTCGGAGATCGAGCTGAATGGCTGGGTCAGCATGGCAAGCGTCACCAGTGTCATGCCAATACCTGCGACCGCCGCAATGGCCACATCGCGGAGACGACGTTTGAGAGGTGTTTCGACTGGCGTCCAGGGATGCATGTAGTAGATGGCCAGCATCAACAGAACAATCGTCACCACCTCCACAGAGAGCTGGGTCATGGCCAGGTCCGGTGCCGAAAAGCGGGCGAAGGCCAAAGCTACGACCAGTCCTACAACGCTCAACAGTACCAGTGCATAGAAACGCTGTCGGTGCAGTCCTGCCGTTGCAAAAGCGCAGAGTATCAGCACAGCGGCCGCAATCGCCGTTGGCGCATCCACCGGGCTCAGGCCGTTCTCACCGACAAAGACCCCCAGATCAAGCAATGGCATTGCTGCAACAGCGATCACACTGACAAACAGCAGCAGAGCGTAGCGCTGTAGCGAGCCGTTCTCCAGCCGTGAAGTCACGCTGTTGGCAAAGTCTACAATCCGCAGAACAACGCTCTCGAATACGGCCTTTTCATCGATTTCCCGGAACCGTGCGTGAAAATCGAAAAAGCGCTGGCGTTGGCTGTACATGAGCAAACCGCCGGCAAAAGCGAAAAAACTCATCATCAGCGGGAGGTTGAAACCGTGGAACGCCGCGAGTTGGTAATCCGGCACATTGCCGCCAAATGTGGCGGATGCCGCCATGTAAAGCAGCGGGCCGACCGAGATGGCCGGAAAGATGCCGATCATGACGAGCGCAAACACGAGAATCTCCGCCGGGATCTTCATGTAACGGGGAGGCTCGTGTGGAGGGTAGATCGGAAGATCAACCGGCTTGCCGTTGAAGAAAACGTCGTGGATAAAACGTGCGGAGTAAGCCACCGTGAAGACGCCCGCCAGGGTCGCCACGATTGGTGGCAGCCAGGCCCAGAGCCCCGGCAGGTTCAGCGCCAGTGATTCGGCGAAGAACATTTCCTTGCTCAGAAAGCCGTTCAGCAGCGGCACCCCGGCGTTCGATGCGGCAGCAACCATGGCCAGGGTGGCCGTGTGCGGCATGAAACGCCAGAGCCCGTTAATGCGGCGCATATCCCGGGTGCCGGTTTCATGGTCGATGATACCGGCGGCCATAAACAGGGAGGCTTTGAACGTGGCGTGGTTGATCACGTGGAAAATCGCCGCAACGGCCGCAAGCTGGGTGCCCATGCCGAACAGCAGGGTAATAAGGCCCAGTTGACTCACCGTTGAATAGGCCAGCAGGCCTTTCAGATCGTGCTTGAACATGGCGGTGTAGGCGCCCAGCAGCATGGTGGCCATGCCGGTAAAGCTGACCATGTAGAACCACTGTTCAGTACCTGCCAGGGCCGGATACAGCCGGGCCATGAGAAAGATGCCGGCTTTGACCATGGTAGCCGAGTGCAGGTAGGCAGATACCGGTGTCGGTGCCTGCATGGCGTGAGGCAGCCAGAAATGGAACGGGAACTGGGCCGATTTGGTGAACGCGCCCAGCAGAACCAGGGTCAGGGCGACCGGATACATGGCATGAGCCTTTATCTGGTCTCCGGCTGCCAGCACGTCATCAAGCTCGAAGCTGCCAACAATGTTGCCGATGATCAGGATGCCGGCGAGCAGTGCAAGGCCGCCGCCGCCGGTTACCGCGAGTGCCATCCGGGCGCCACGGCGGGCGTCCTGTTTATGGGTCCAGAAACTGATCAGCAGGAACGAGGTCAGGCTGGTCAGTTCCCAGAAAATCATCATCAGGAGGAGGTTGCTTGAGAGCACGATGCCGAGCATCGATCCCTTGAAGCACAGCAGCAGGGCGTAGAACTTGCCGACGTTTTCATGGGCTTTCAGGTAATAGCGGGCGTAAAGAATGATCAGCAGCCCGATGATCAGGATCAGCAGAGCGAACAGCAGGGACAGCCCGTCCAGACGAAAACTGAAGGAGAGGCCGAGCGCGGGGAGCCATTCGTAGCTGTGCAGCACAACGCCGCCGTCAGCAAGGGTTTCCCAATGGGGGAAAAGGGCAGCGAGTGCGATCAACGCGGGTACAGAAGATGCAACGGCAATCGCCGTTCTGCCGCCCTGGGCGAACAGCGGTGCGGCTAAAGCACCCAGAAAAGGCAGTAAAACAACCAGCGGTAGCGACATCGCAACCTCGTTATTGGTTTTCTTTTACGTGAGTATTGAAGGCATGTTTGCCTGAGTCTAGTCTCCGGCCGGCCACCCTGCACATTGAGCACCGATGCCCTTACGGCATGGAAGGTGGGGTGGATCAGCAGAAAACAGGCGGGTCCGGGAAGTACGGTAAACGTCCCCGGTGCCGCGCTATGTCAGCGGTCACAGGTGGGCGGGTAACTCTTGTGCAGCCGAAGGACCTTGCGGTCATGGTTGCTCCGTCAATGAAACTTGATTGCCGATGATACGTGCCCCGTCTGGAAGGTCAAGTCAACTTGCCATTGATCAAGTGTATACTCGCGATAAATATTTACTGAGAGAGTCCCATGAGCGACATCTATCCCAACCTTCTGAAACCCCTGGATCTCGGCTTCACTGAACTTAAGAACCGAGTGCTGATGGGGTCCATGCACACGGGCCTGGAAGACAGGTTCTGGAACATCCACAAGTTCGCGCGGTACTTTGCCGAGCGCGCAGAAGGTGGCGTGGGGCTCATGGTGACGGGCGGTTTCTCGCCCAATCTGGTTGGGCAGCTGGCCCCGCTTGCCTCAACCATGAACAATCGGGCAACGGCTCTTTTGCATCGTCATGTGACCGGTGCGGTGCATGAGGCAGGCGGTAAGATCTGTATGCAGATCCTGCACGCAGGGCGTTATGGCTATCAGCCGTTGATTGTCTCGGCATCGGCAACCAAGGCCCCGATAAGCCCGTTCAAGGCCCGCGCCCTTTCCTCGAAAGGGGTTGAAAGGCAGATCAACGATTTCGTCAGTGCCGCGAAGCTCGCCAAATTTGCGGGTTATGATGGCGTTGAGGTGATGGGCTCCGAAGGCTATTTCATCAACCAGTTTTTGTGTGAGCGGACCAACAAGAGAACGGACAAGTGGGGTGGCCCTTACGAGAACCGTATGCGCCTGCCCGTGGAGATTGTCCGCCGTATGCGCGAAGCTGTTGGGCCTGAATTCATCATTATCTACCGGCTGTCCATGCTGGACCTGGTCGAGGGTGGCCAGACCTGGGAACAGATTGTGACACTGGGCAAGGCCATTGAGCGGGCAGGAGCCACCATCATCAATACCGGGATTGGCTGGCATGAAGCCCGGGTGCCCACCATCGTTACCTCGGTTCCCCGGGGCGGCTTCGCCGATGTCACCGCCAAGTTCTATGGCGAAGTGGATATCCCGGTGTGTACCACCAACCGCATCAACACCCCCGAAAAAGGAGAAGAGATTCTCGCTGCCGGAAAGGCGGATATGGTGTCGATGGCCCGGCCTCTGTTGGCGGACAGCGAGTTTGTTCGCAAAGCCGAGCAGGGGCGCAGTGACGAAATCAACACCTGCATTGCCTGCAACCAGGCGTGTCTTGACCATGCCTTCCAGGCCAAGCGGGCATCGTGCCTTGTAAACCCGAGGGCCTGCCACGAAACCGAGCTGGTGTTGACGGTAGCGCCGGTTGTGCGCCGGGTCGCAGTGGTGGGGGCCGGACCTGCGGGGCTGGCAGCAGCGACCACCGCCGCGAAACGGGGCCACAAGGTGACCCTTTTCGACGCAGACGATCGGATTGGCGGTCAGTTCAACTACGCCAAACGCATCCCGGGCAAGGAAGAATTCTACGAAACCCTTCGTTATTACCAGCGCCAGATAGAGCTGTTGGAGATCGACCTGAAGCTGGGCACGCGCGTGGACGCGGACTCACTCAAGGCCCAGGGCTTTGATGATGTGGTGATCGCCACTGGCGTGAAGCCGAGAACACCGGCAATTGAAGGCATCGATCATCCCAAGGTGCTCGGATACCTCGATGTGCTCCGTCACAACAAACCGGTTGGTGCGACTGTGGCGGTTATTGGTGCCGGCGGTATAGGCTTCGATGTCAGCGAGTTCCTGACGCACGACTTCAGCCACCATCCCGAAGGCGAGCAGGTCAGCGTTGCCGACTGGCAGGCAGAGTGGGGCGTTCATCCGGATTTTGATGGCCCCGGAGGCTTGGCCGAGCGCCAGCCAACACCGTCGCCCCGAAAGATTTACCTGATGCAGCGAAAAACCGGCAAGGTCGGCGGCGGTCTGGGCAAGACGTCGGGTTGGGTGCACCGCAACAGCCTGAAGCACCGTGAAGTCGAGATGCTGAGGGGCTGTCGCTATGAGCGGATTGACGACCAGGGGCTGCATATCTCCCTGACCGACAAAGATGGCAAGGTCACGGAGAGCCGGGTGTTGGCCGTGGACAATGTGATTATTTGTGCAGGCCAGGAACCTTATCGGGAACTTTTCGACGAGTTATCGGACTCTGGGGTGACCGCGCATCTGATCGGCGGTGCAGACGTCGCCGAAGAACTGGACGCCAAACGGGCCATCCGGCAGGGAACGGAAGTCGCAGCCAAATTATGACATTACTAATTGCCTTCGCAGTGCTCTCGATTGGCTTCTCCTTTTTATGCTCCATTCTAGAGGCGGCCCTGCTTTCGGTGACTCCGAGCTACATCGCCTCACTGAAAAAAGAGAAGCCGAAGCTTTTCGCCCGGTTGCGAAAACTGAAAGACGATGTGGACGATCCCCTGTCTGCAATCCTTACACTGAACACGGTTGCCCACACCGTGGGCGCCACCGGCGTTGGCGCCCAGGTGACGGTGGTTTTTGGGGAAGCGTGGCTCGGAATTGCCTCTGCGGTAATGACCCTGGCTATCCTGATATTCTCGGAAATTATTCCCAAAACCATTGGCGCCAAATACTGGCGGAGTATTGCGCCACGGCTGCCAGCTATTCTGGGATTCATGATCAAGGCGCTGCTGCCGTTCATCTGGTTGTCCAAACAGGTCACCCGTCGAATTGGGTCTGGTGAGGCCGACGTTGATATCCGTGCGGAGATCAGCGCCCTGGCGGAGATCGGCAAGGATCAGCAGGCCCTGGACGAAGACGAACGGCGCATGATTCACAACGTCCTGCGATTCCACGAGATCAAGGTCAGTTCTGTGATGACACCAAGGACGGTCTGCAAATACGTTGATCCGGGAATCACTTACGACCAGTTCCGGGAGCAGGTCAGCAAATCACCGTTCTCCCGATACCCTGTAATCGATGAGGAAGGCGAGGCGCTCGGGTACCTGCATCGGGCAGACCTGATCAACCTCGATTCCGATGTCGACCTGCTCGACCACATGCGCAAGATCAAGCGAGTGAAAGGCAACACCAACATCGAATTCCTGTTTTCGGACATGCTGCGAGAGCGGCAACACCTGGCCGTCGTCTATGACGAATTGGGAACCTGGCTGGGAATAGTGACGCTGGAGGACATACTGGAGACACTTTTGGGCACGGAAATCATGGATGAAACCGATAATGTCTCGAACCTCCGCCGGTATGCGAAGCAGCGCTGGAGCCGGCGTTTGAAGAAGTATGGCTCCGGATAGAAGGGTTTGGTTAGCGGGAGGCTTTCAAGGCATTTGAAATCGCCTCGGCTTCAGCTTCAAGTACCTGACTTCGAAGGCTGTTTCCCTGCTGCAGTGCCTGCTCGATCTGCTTGCGCTTCATGTCGTACAGCCTGCTCAGAATCTCTGCCTGGCTTTGTCTGATCGGTGCATTCATGGCGGACCTCCCCATAGTGACACCTGTCGGTATTCTTTACGTTTCAGGCCGAACATTGGCCTTCACTGGAAACCAATGCATAACCCGGGCCAGTCAGGACCGACCAGACATTACCTGACAAAGCGAGAGCGGTAGGCACCCGGTGAAAGCCCGGTATGTTTGCGGAACAGACGCGTGAAGGAACTCACGTCTTCGTAGCCCACCAACTGAGTGATTTCATCAATCGGTAGCCGCGATTTCTCCAAATGCTGACGTGCCACCTCAATCCTGAGAAGTTGTAGATACCCGGTGGGCGTGTCGCCAGTGGCTGCCTTGAATCGGCGAATCAGAGAACGCTCGGTGAGTCCGCTGAGTGAAGCCAGGCGTTGCAGGGTAACAGGGTCCCGGTAATGACTGTCCAGCCAGTCCTGCAGCTTCAGAATGGCGGCATCAGAATGGTAACGGCGAGCCTGCAAGGCACTATAAGGCGCCTGACTGGTCCGCCCCGCATCAATCACAAACGCCTTCGCCAGCTCCCGCGCCACCTGAGCCCCCGCGTAACGTTCGACCAGATAGATCCCCAGATCCCACCAGGCCATGCCGCCCCCGGCACAGGCGATGTCGCCGTCCACCGTTACCAGCTTGTCCGGCTGAAGGTTCACCGCCGGAAAGCGCTGGCGGAACTGATGGCTGAAGCCCCAATGCGTCGTCGCCTGACGACCATCCAGCAGCCCCGCCTCGGCCAGCATGAACGCCCCGGTACAGTTACTGGCTACCCGCACCTGCCCGGCGTCTGAAGACCGAAATGCGCTCAGCCATTCAATAAGCTCCGAATTCCCCGCCAGAACGACTTCGATAGGACCACCAATAGTCGGTATCACCACCAGATCGCTGTCGTCGCCACCCGGTAACAAATCGTTCCAGGCTCCGTCTGGCTGAATGGTCAGTCCGTTAATGCAGCGGCAGGGCGCTCCGTCCTTCGTCAGAAGCCGGGTTGTGAACCGGGGTGTCGGCGCTTCATCGTTAATCCGCGCCCAGGTAACGCCGGCAAGACGGAAAAGATCAATAATGCCAGTGATGGCGCTGGCTAAAGCGCCATCAAAACCGATAACAGAGACCGTTCGCATGCAAACTCCAAATTAGGTCATCAGTGGCAATGTTGACCATAATTATGTCATAAACGCCGGTTTCCAGGAAAAACCAGTTGTGAGAGGCTAACGACATCAAACAGGAGACCAAGCATGACCGACACCCTGATCGACCGCCGCGACCTGGCGTTCCAGCTCTACGAAGTTCTCGATACCGAAAACCTCACCACCCGCGAGCGCTTCAGCGAACACAACCGCGACACCTTCGATGCCGTCATTGAAACCGCCGACAAGATGGCACGGGAAAAGTTTGCCACCCATAACAGCGCCGCCGACAAGGACGAACCAAAGTTCGTCAACGGCCAGGTCGAAATGCTGCCGCAGGTCAAGGAAGCCTTCGACGCCTATGCCCAGGCCGGCTTCATTGCGGGGCGCTATGACTATGAGTTGGGCGGCATGCAGTTGCCAGAGTCCGTCATGGCAGCCTGCAACGGCTTCTTCACTGCGGCCAACCCCGGCACTGCCGGCTACCCGTTCCTGACCGCCGCCGCCGCTAACCTCATCCGCGTTTTTGGTGACGAGGCGCAGAAAACCACCTTCCTGCCGCACATGCTCAGCGGCCGCTCCAGCGGCACCATGGCCCTGACCGAACCCCACGCCGGATCTTCCCTGGCAGACATCCGCACCTCGGCTTCGCCCACGGATGATGGCCATTACCTGATCAAGGGCGCCAAGATCTACATCTCCGGTGGTGAGCAGTCGATCACTGACAATATCGTTCACATGGTTCTGGCCAAGGTCAAGGGCGCGCCTGCCGGCGTGAAGGGCATCTCCCTGTTCATCGTGCCCAAGT
>NZ_DDOI01000122.1:67920-68124 GCF_002341575.1 Marinobacter sp. UBA2498
ATGGCGTCAGCCTCGCCGGCCTGATCCACAAACTGGGGTACCGGGGCACCACCTCCACCGCATTGAGTTTTGGTGACGACGCCCCCTGCCACGGCTACCTGGTTGGCGAACCCCATCAGGGACTGAAATACATGTTCCAGATGATGAACGAAGCCCGGGTTGGCGTTGGTTTTGGCGCTGCGGTGATCGGTTATCGCGGTTACA
>NZ_DDOI01000035.1:0-2296 GCF_002341575.1 Marinobacter sp. UBA2498
CATCCAGGCCTTGAGCTTTCCAAAACGGCTTGAGGCCTTTGTAAGTGGTCACTCCGACCAGCACTCGTGATTTTTTACGATGGCAAAATTGAGGTAGGGGGGGTATCCGAAAGGGTGCCCCTTTTTTTTATGACTGCAGGACGTAGACCAAAGCCGGCACAGCTGAAAGTCCTGGAAGGGAATTTCAGAAAGGACCGGGATAGCCACGGTGCGAATGAGCAGCGGCCGATCGGTCTGCCGGAATGCCCGAAGTGGCTGCCGCGCTCTGCAAAGAAATACTGGTCTGAGGTAGGGCCTCAGCTGGAAAAGGCCGGACTGATCTCGTTGCTGGACCAGGCGGCGTTTGCTGCTCATTGCGACTCGGTTGGCAAGTTCGAGGAAATCACCAAGAAGCTGAAACGGCTGGAGGACATGGTGGACTTCACGCCGCAGAACTATGCGGTTCAGTCGGTCTATTTCCAGATCCGGAACAAGCTGTGGGATCAGGTGATGAAGAGTGCGAATGAATTTGGTCTGACTCCAGCGGGTGCCAGTAAGGTGAAAGCGCCGGCCCAGGGCCAGCTCGATCTGGGTGGATTCGAGAGTATCTGATGACCAGGGATTACGTCGCCATCGCAATGGAGTACATCCGGCAGGTGATTGACGGCGAGATTCCTGCCTGCAAATGGGTACGGCTGGCCTGTCAGCGGCAGCTGCGAGACCTGGACAGGGAAGGCACGGCAGATTTTCCCTATTGGTGGGAGCCAGCACTGGCGAACCGGGTCTGCCAGTTCATCGAATTGCTGCCCCACGTCAAGGGCGAGTGGGCGCGGGAGCGAAAGCGGCTGGAGCTTCAGCCCTGGCAGATCTTCCGCCTGACTACGGTGTTTGGCTGGATCAACGAGGACGGGTACCGCCGATTCAAGACGGCCTACAACGAGATGCCTCGAAAGCAGGGCAAGTCATCCGAAACTTCAGGCGTTGGCCTGTATCTGCTTACCGCTGACGGTGAGCCGGGCGCCGAGGTATACAGCGCTGCCACCACACGGGACCAGGCACAGATCACCTGGAAAGACGCCAAGCAGATGGTCGACCGGACGCCCGGGCTTCAGGCCCGTTTTGGTGTCGCGACAAGCTCGAAATCGATCTATGTCGAGCACACGAACAGCGTGTTTCGCTCCCTGAGCCGGGACCAGGGCGGTAACCACGATGGCCTGAACGTACACGGCGGCCTGATCGATGAGCTGCATGCGCACAAGACCCGCGAAATTTTCGATGTTATCGAAACAGCGACCGGTGCCCGAAAGCAGCCTCTGCTGTGGCTGATTACCACGGCCGGGTTCAACCGGGCCGGTATCTGCTACGAGCAGCGCGCTTACGTGACGAAGATTCTGGAAGGTGTGGTCAAGGACGAAAGCTACTTCGGAATCATCTACACGATCGACGAAGACGACGACTGGACGGAGCCGGCCAGCTGGATAAAGGCCAACCCGAACTGGGGAATTTCGGTCAATCCGGAAGACATCGAGCGCAAGGCTCGCAAGGCCATGACGATGGCGGCGGCCACTAACAACTTCCTGACCAAGCATCTGAACGTCTGGGTAAACGCGGATACGGCCTGGATGGATCTTCAGGCGTGGGAGCGGTGCGGCAATCCGGCGCTCACGCTGGAGGGATGCGCCGGGCGCAAGGCTTGGATTGGGCTGGATCTGGCTTCCAAGATCGACATCGCGGCGTTGGTTGTCCTGGTGGAAGAAGACGACGGTGGGTACGCCGCTTTCGGCAAGTACTACATACCCGAGGACGCAGCAGAAGAGGGCCGGAACCAGCACTATTCAGGGTGGGCTCGTCAGGGGCTGGTAACCCTGACGCCTGGTGCAACCACGGATTTTGCGTTCATTGAGCAGGACTTGCGGGAGCTTGCCGGCCTTCTGGATATCCAGAGTGTTGCGTTCGATCCCTGGCAGGCAACCTATCTGGCGACGCGGATGCTGGAAGAGGGGCTGCCGATGATCGAGTACCGGCAGACGGTCCAGAACATGAGCGAGCCCATGAAGACTCTGGAAGCCCTTACTCTCGAAGGCCGAATCCGGCACAACGGCGACCCAGTGTTGACCTGGATGATGTCCAACGTGGTGGCGCATCTGGATGCCAAGGACAACATCTATCCCCGGAAGGAGTTTCCGGAAAACAAGATTGACGGGGTTGTGGCCCTGATCATGGCTCTTGGGCGGGCAATTCGCTCCGAGGGCGATCCGATTCAGCCATCCATTTACGATACTTCGGACGTGACATGCTGATCTCTGTTCTCACTTTC
>NZ_DDOI01000035.1:2366-15665 GCF_002341575.1 Marinobacter sp. UBA2498
TTTCCTGATAGGGCTGGTGGGCGCGCTGCTGGTGGCCTTTGGCTCCTGGCTTGTGTACCCGCCGGCGGGCTACATCGTCGGCGGGCTACTCTGCCTGGTGTGGTCGTTCATGAGCGCCCGGGCGTTGGCTGTGCGGGATTTCCAGGCCCGACAAAAGACGAGGGGTGACCGCTGATGTTCTTGCGTAGCTTCTTTCAGTCCGGCTCAGCCAGCAGCCGTAACCCCGGGAATGATTGGAGCAGCTGGGTGAGTTCCGTGGCCGCCCGCTCCAGCGCGGCTGGCGCCATGGTCAGCAAAGACACGGCGCTGGCACTCACGGCCCTAAGAGGCTGCGTGACGCTTCTGGCGGAATCGGTGGCCCAGTTGCCATGTGAACTCTACCGGCGTACCGGCGATGGCAATCGGGAGCGGGCGACCGATCATCCGCTCTACGACGTCATCCACTCCCAGCCAAACCGGAAAGACACCGCCTTCGAGTACTACGAGCAGGCCCAGGGAGCGCTTGGGCTGGACGGCAACCACATCGCGCTGATTGATCGCGACGGGGCGGGCTACGTTCAGGAGCTGATCCCGGTCAGCAATACCAAGGTCCGGGTGCTCAAGGGCAATGACGGCATGCCGTACTACCACCTGATTGATCAGAACGAGATCCTGCCGTCCCGAATGGTGCATCACATTAAGGGCTTCTCGTTGGATGGCTATGTCGGGGTCTCGCCGATCGAGACCAACGCGGATGCGATTGGGCTTGCCATTGCGACGGAAGAGCACGCTTCGGCGGTATTCTCCCGGGGAACGACGATGTCTGGTGTGATTGAGCGTCCGCGTGAGGCGGCGCCGATTACGGACCAGGCCAAGCTCGACCGTTTGCTGAGCAAGTTTGCTGAACGGCACAGCGGCATCCGCAATATGTTCAGTGTCGCCATGCTGCAAGAAGGCATGACCTACAAGCAGCTTGCCATGGACAACGAGAAAGCCCAGCTGCTGGAGAGCCGAAAGCATTCGGCGGTCACCATCTGCCAGCTCTATAAAGTGCCTCCCCACATGATCCAGATGATGGATCGCGCCACGTTCAACAACATTGAGCACATGGGCCTGCAGTTCGTTATTTACACGCTGCTGCCGTGGGTAAAACGTCACGAGGCGGCGATGATGCGGGATCTTCTGCTGCCGTCTGAGCGCTCTGATTTATACATCGAGTTCAATGTCAGTGGGCTGCTTCGGGGTGACCAGAAGTCCCGTTACGAAGCCTACGCGATTGGTCGGAACTGGGGCTGGCTCTCCGCCAACGATGTCCGGCGCCTTGAGAATATGCCGCCCATTCCTGGTGGTGATCGTTATCTGACGCCACTGAACATGGCTGAGCCGGGCAATTCCGCTAGCGCTCTGAACGCCACTCCCGCCCAAATGAAAGAGATCGAGGACATCCTATGCCGCGCCTGATCAACTACCCGCACGTCGCGTCCATGGTGTTTGGTGTGCCGCTATTCGCCACGCCTGCGCTGGTCACTGCTGTGAAGTCTGTGCTGGAGCCTCGCCTCCTTGGTAAAGACGTCGACTCGGTTGAACCCGTGGCGCCATTGGCCCTGATCGATGATGAGCAGCGAGCGGCTCAGCCTGAGCAAACAGCCAGTCAGCTGGCCGTGATCCCGGTGCATGGGATTCTCGTGCCGCGTCGCGGTGAGATCACCGAGACCTGTGAAGAGCTGGTTTCGTATGAGCTGCTCAGGGGGCAGATCGAAGCTGCTCGGAGAAACGAGCAGGTCGCGGAGATTGTTCTCGATTTCCACACCGGTGGTGGATCCGCGCTCGGCTGCAAGGAGGCGGCTGACTACATCCGAAAGGTGTCTGCCGAAAAGCCGATCACGGCTCTGATCAACTTTGCGGCCTGTTCCGCCGGTTACTTCCTGGCGTCAGCCTGTTCGCGGATCGTCGCCAGTCCCACGGCCATGGTGGGCTCCATCGGTGTGATCATCGAAACCTACGACGTGAGTCGTGCCGAGGAAGCAGCCGGCATCCGGTTCAACACCTTTTTTCGGGGTGGGCACAAAAACGATGCGTCACCCCACGAGCCGATCACGGACCAGGCAGTGCGGGAGATTGAAAAGCGATTGGATGCGGCTTACGACCTGTTTACCCGCTCCGTTGCTGAGTACCGGGGTCTGGACGTGGAGGCGGTGACCGCCACCGAGGCCCGGGTGTTCTCCGCCCAAGAAGCGCTTGCCCTGAAGCTCATTGACGAGATCGCCCCGGCACAGGATGCAGTGAATGCGATTGCATCCAGCTACCGGCAAGCCGGGCAGGGCGGTGGCCGGAAAATTTCCGCGCAAGCCCACGCGCTGAATACCCAATGCCAGCTCTAGCCACGCGGCGGAGCAGCTAACCGGCGGCCGCATGGCCGCCTTTTTTATACCTGAAAGAAAGAGGAAAGCGACATGCCTATGCCGATGATCGAAGAACTCCGCCGCAAGCGCGCCGAGGTAAATCAGAAGATTCAGGCCCTGGCTGCGGTAGAGCAGGAAAGCGGCGAGCTGACAGCCGAGCAACTTGAGGAATTCGACGCGCTCAAAGCGGAATTCGACCAGCTCACTCAGAAGATGGCCCGTGCCGAAGAGGTCGAGCGCATTCAGGCTGCTGCTGCTCAACCTGTTACTCCGAGCGCGGGCAGCCGAGCGCCTGCGGTACACGTTAAGCCCGAGTTGAAGCAGTATCCAGGGGCCAGTGCGGCGCGCCTGGTGATGTCGATCGCAGCGGGCGGCGGCAACCTTCAGGACGCCGTCAAGTTCGCTCGTACCGAAATTGGCGATATGGACGTGGCGATGGCTATGGAGACCGGCGCAGGCTCCGGCGGCGCCCTGGTACCGGACAACATGCACGATGAAGTGATCGAGCTGCTTCGGCCACGCACTGTCGTTCGTCAGCTGGGTGCCCGCAACGTGCCGCTGCCGAACGGTAACCTGTCCATGCCGCGCATGAGCTCCGGTGCGACCGCTGGCTATGTGGGTGAAGGCAACGACGTACTGGCGAGCGAAGGCAGCACCGACGACGTGAATCTGTCCGCGAAAACCATGATCACCCTGGTGCCCATGTCCAACCAGCTGATCGGTCGCGCCGGCTTCCGCATCGAGCAGATTGTTCTGAACGACATGCTCAACGCCATGGCGGTGCGTGAGGACAAAGCGTTCCTTCGGGATGATGGTACCGGCAACACGCCGAAAGGTTTCAAGGCCACCGCCACCGATGCCGGTCGCACCGTCGCCTGGTCCGGCACCGCGGATCTCGCCACCATCGACGCCTATCTCGACAACCTGATTCTCCAGCTGATGAACAGCGACAGTCTGCTGATTCAGCCGGGCTGGGCGATGTCCCCGCGCACCTACATGAAACTGTTTGGTCTGCGTGATGGCAACGGCAACAAGGTATATCCGGAACTGGCTCAGGGTCAGCTGAAGGGCTACCCGATCAAGCACACCACCACCATTCCCACGAATCTGGGCGCCGGTACCGACGAGTCCGAGATTTACTTCGCGGACTGGAACGACGTGGTGATCGGTGAGCAGGAGAACATGAAGGTCGATTTCTCCCGCGAGGCCACCTACAAGGACGCCGGCGGCAACCTTGTATCGGCGTTCTCCCGCAATCAGTCGGTGGTTCGTGTGGTTGTTGAGCACGACATCGGTTTCCGTCACCTGGAAGGCCTGGTGTTGGGCACCGGCGTTACCTGGTAATCCCGTGGCGGCAATCAGCCGCCACCCTCTTTTTCAATTTCAGGAGTAGCAGCCATGGCTGAACAAACCAAGAAAGCCGAAGCCGCACCGAAAACCGACAAGGTTGTGGTCACGTTCGTCAAGCCCTGGAGTCGGTACAGCCGGGGGGATGTCGCTGGCTTCAGCGCCGACGAGGCCGAGCGACTGATCAACGGCAAAGTGGCAGTGAAAGGTACCAAGCTGCCCGCCGCAAAAACCGACCAAGAGCCGGAACCGAAAGCCTGACGACGTGCCGGCTTCGGCCCGTGGAGGAACTGCCCGAATGATCACGATTGACGAGGTCAAGGCTCATTGCCGGATAGACCATGACGACGAGGACGGCCTGCTGGCATCGCTGGTCAGCGCGGCCTTGCGAACACTTGAAAACCAGACCGGCCAGGCGTTTGCCAAGGTCGATGGGGCCGAAATGGTGTTAGACACCTTGCCCTCCGATGTCGGCGGTATTGAGTTGGCATGGACGCCGGTTCGCGCAGTCCGGAGCGTGGTGTACGTCGATTCGCTGGGCGCAGAACGCAGCCTCTCTGAGGCTGAGTTGTTCCTGGACCAGCGCGGTGTGTATCCGACCCTTTACCCCGTCTCTGAGTGGCCGGCGGTTCCGCCCAAGCGGGCCTCGGTGAAAATCGTGGCGGATATCGGGTATGAGGAGCTGCCGCCGGATGTTCGGGCGGCAGCTCTCCTCATCATCGGCCATCTCTACGAAAACCGGGAGGCGGTCGTGATCGGTACCATCGCCAGTGAGCTGCCGATGGCGGTAGAGCATCTGATTCAGCCTTATCGAATTCTGAGGATCGGCTGATGCGTGCAGGGCGAATGAACTCCCGGCTTTCCGTTCTTGATTCGGCAGGAAACGACGTTGGCCGGATCTGGGCCGATGTCCGTCCGCCCCTGGAGGTCGGCGAGCAAAAGGGCCTGAGGGAAGCCGGGCAAACCAAGGTTCTCGTTCGCCGCTTTGCTCCGGTGCAGTCTGGCTTTTGGCTTTCCGGTGGTGATCAGCTCATGGTCATCGATGGCGTCGCGGATCGCCTGTCGCGCCACCAGGACATTCACCTGACGTGCACACGTTTGATTGGCTCGGCAGGTACCTATCGGCGTGCCACTGGGGAGGAGTTTCCGGTGTGCGTTCATGTGTCCGTGAACACCCCTTACATCGGCCTCAGTGGTCAGTTGATGGATTACCGGTACCGGCTAGAAATCCCGGTGATTCATCAGCCGGCACCCTGGCAGCCCGGTGATGGTATCCGGATCGCTGGGGTGGACTATCCACTGACCGGCGTGGCCGAGGACGGCGACGACGGATTTGTTGTGGCATTTACCTCATGACCTATTCCATCGAAACCCAGGGTGCAGACCGGCTGGCGTCGTTGTTTGGCGCTCTGGAAACGGAAGTGGCCCGGGCACAGGTTAACGCCATCAATGCCGGAGCCACGGAGTTCCGGCGTGGCTTCGTGGACGACATCCACCAGGCCACCGGGCTCAAGAAAAAGCTCCTGCGCGAACGCATCCGCATCCGGCGGGCGAAGCAGGCGAATCCTCAGGCGCGGCTGGTGCCAGACAGTCAGGGGTTACCGATAACGGAATACGTATGGCGGCCTGAGCCTGCGGGGCATCCCACTCGGGCGCGAATTCTCATTCGGTGGTTCGGGGGCTGGAAGGTAGCGGCCGGCTTTGTGAACCCGGAAGCCGATACCCCCTTGCCCATGAAGACGATCACCAGCCGTGGGCGGCTCCGTCGGCCAGTGCTGGCCCACGGCATCAGTGTGGCGGCGGCGTTCAAAGTGGCCCGTGATGACGGTCGGCTCGATCGTTATGGCGCCCGGTTGGCGGAAATCTTTGAAGACAAGCTGGCTGACCAGCTGGCGCGGAGGAGAAATCAATGAGCGAACCGAAAGCGCTGCGGCTGATCCGGGCGGTGCAGGCCGCCCTGGAAACGATACAAGGGAATGGTTTCTACACCGAAGCGGGTGCGCGGGTTACGCGCGGCCGCAAACGCATCGGTAAAGATGAGGCCTACCCGCTGTTGATCATCCACGAGGGGGAGGAAGAAGCGACCAAGCGAGTGGGCGATCAGGTCCACAATCGCCTGAACATCACCATCGAGGGCTGGTGTGATGCAGACCCGCTGAACCCGCTCGACGACGCCCATCTCCTGCTGGCGGATATCAAAAAGGCGGTGTTTTCAAAACTCGAACCCCGAGCCCATCCCGGGCTCTTCTCAAACGTCGGCTACCTCGGTCGTGTCATTGACCCGCCCGAGGATGGCTCGCGTCTGTGTTCTGTTTCGGTCTTGCTGGCCATTGACTGGGCGGAACGACTCACTGATCCCATGAACTGAGAGGAAACATCATGGCTGAGCAAATCAACGAGGCCTATATCGGCTCCGGAATCATCTACATCAACGGTCGGGACGTTGGTAACTGTTCCAACGTGAATTTCGCCATTGAACAGGAAACCAAAAATCAGCGGAACTTCCGTGGCGGCGGCGGCAACTTTGCCTCTGTGACCTCCATCACTTCCGTCAACCTGTCAATGGAGCTGTCGAACTTCTCGAACGAAAACCTGGCACTGGCGTTGCGCGGTGTTGTGGAGACGGTTGCAGCCGGCACGGTCACTGGTGAAACGGTAACCGCAGTGCTTGGGGGCCTGGCGGAAACCGAGAAGATGATCGATCTAAGTGACACCGCCAACACCGTCACCGTTACCACCGCCGATGAGCAGACCACCTATGTCGAAGGCACGGACTACGAGGTCACGGCAGCAGGCCTGAAAATTCTGGCGGGCGGCAACATCACCGCCGGCGAGGAGTTGAAGGTCAGCTACAACAACCAGGGCACCAACGTGCTGCAAGCGCTGGTGGATTCCGGCAAAGAGGTTCGGGTGGTTCTGGATGGGGTCAACGATGCCACCGGTAAGCCGGTCACGGTGAAGGTCCACCGCTGGAAACCGTCACCCACATCGGGGCTGGGGCTCATTTCCGATGACTTTGCGTCTTTCACCGTCGAGGGGGAAGTGTTGGCGGATGAGACCATTCAAGCCACCGGTAAATCCAAGTTCTTCACCCGGGCGGCGGCCTGACCCTGATCAACGTGTTTTAACTGGCGGGCGTATGGCTGCGGTCTGCGCCCAGCCAGCACAGGAAACGGGGTATCTGCCAAAGCATGAGCAGAACGCCCGACACCATCGGGCCAGACAGTGATCCGCCAAACAGGAAGATCAGGCCCGTCAGCCAGAATGCCAGCACCAGAACCCGGTGTATCAGTTCGACCATGAGACCCTCCAATGGCTCTTAAAGATTCGATTATCAATCTTATCATCAAAGGCAAGGACTTGCTGTCTCCGGCCACGAAATCCGCGACCAACAGTGTTGAGGATTTGCAGAAGCGGAGCGAGGCGCTGAGCCGGTCCCTGGCAAAGCTCACCCAAACCCAGCGCAATATCAAAGAGTTTGAGCGTCTGGGGCGGGAGACAGGCCGCCTGAAGGAGAGCTGGCAAGAAGCGGAATCCGAAGTCAAGCGGCTCAGTCGTGCTCTGGAAAGCGCCGAGCGCCCAACCAAGGCCATGGCTCGGGAGCTGGAGCGTGCCGAGCGCTCCGCTGAAGAGGCGAAGGCAGCCTGGGTCCGGAACCGGGAGGCCTTGGATCGTTTGGCGCCGAGGCTCAAAGCGGCTGGTGTTGACATTGCCAAGCTGGATCGTGCCCAGGAAGGGCTTGAGCAATCATCCCGGCGGCTCCGCTCCGATCTGACCGCCGTCAATACGCAACTCAAGCGTCAGCAGGAAAGCGCCAGAGCGTCAGACAAGGCCATGCGGTCGGCGGCGAAGGGGGCGGATGGCCTTGCCAGTCACCTTCGCCGGGCGGGCCATCGGATGGTCGCGTTTGTCGCGGCGGCGGTCGGGTTGAACAAAGTTCGCGAAGCGCTGGTTGCCATTCTGCAAACCGGCGACCGGTTCGAGAAACTGGATCAGCAGCTCACCCAGGTTTTCAACAGCGTTGAAAAAGGCCAGGAGGCGTCGCGCTGGATACAGGACTTTACGGCCCGCACACCGCTCCAGCTAGAACAGGTATCTCAGGCGTTCATCCGGCTCAAGAACTTCGGCATTGACCCGACCAATGGCACATTGCAAGCCCTCGTCGATCAGAACGAAGCCATGGGCGGCAGCTTCCAGGATCTTGAAGGCCTGGTGAATGCGCTGGGGCAAGCCTGGGCCAAGCAAAAATTGCAGGGCGAGGAAATCCTACAGCTGATCGAACGGGGCGTCCCGGTATGGGAACTGCTCGCGCAGGCCACCGGCAAAAACGTGTCGCAACTCCAGGAGATGTCCTCCGCCGGTGAGTTGGGCCGGGAAACCATCGCTGCGTTGGTTCAGGAGATGGGCAAGGCCAGCGAGGGTGCGGCATCGGCCAGTATGGGGCGACTTTCCGGCCTCGTGTCCAACCTAAAGGATCAGTGGGATCAGTTCCTGAACCTGATCGCGCAATCGGGCGCGCTCGATTACGCGAAAGAGCAGTTGCAGACGCTGCTGGCTACCATTCAGGAGCTTCGGGAAAACGGAACACTGGCGCGTTGGGCGAAGAACATCAGCGACGGCATTGTCGCCATTGGCGAAACCATCAAGGGCGCGATTGCGACCGTTGCCGAGTACAAGGATGAACTGCTCCTCCTGGCCAAGGCATTTTTTGCCATCAAGCTCGCTGGCGCGATCAAATCACTGGGTAACTGGACGGCGGCGCTGCGCTCCTCCCGGGCGGAGATGATGGCTGCTGGCGCGGAGGCGGTGGGCTCGAGCCGTCGTTTGGCGGCGTTTGGTAAGGTGCTGCGTGGCCTTGCCGGGCCGGTGATGATCACCATCGGCATTGTCGGTTTGCAGGCTGTCATGAAGGGGTTGGACGCAGTCTCGCGAAAGCTGCGCGGTGTTGAAGACGCCGAGCGGCGCCTGGCGCTCCAGCAAAAGGAAATTGAGCTGCAGCAGCTTAGGGAGATCAACCAGCTCAAGCGAAAGGCCCGCAGCCTGGAAGAGTATGCCAATGTAGCGCAGCGCACCGGCGCCGACATTGCGGCAATGAGCCAGGACCAGCGCCAGGCCTATGCGGACCAGCTTGATGGAGCCAGGCAATACTATGAGTACGCCATCCAGGCGCTCCAGCGTCAGGCCGCCATGGGGCAGGACGTGGCCGGCGAGTTGGCGGCCATGCGGGGCGAGCTGGATCGCGTCAATCAGTCCCTGCAAACCGTCTCGGCCGAATCGATCCGGGCCGGTGAGGCGCTGCGCTTGGGAATCACCAAGGCCGCGCTGGATGCGCTTACAACGTTTACCCGCCTCAGGTCGGAGGGGGTGGGGGTAGCTGAGGCCCTTCAGAAGTCGTTCGATGCCCTGGATCTGAAAACGCCAGAGGGCATCGACGCCATGGCTCAGGCGCTGGTCAGCCTGGTGCGCACCGCTCAGGTCAGCGGCGAGCAAGTCAAAGCAGCGTTGACCAAACCCCTGGATGACATGTCTGACGAGGGGCTGTCGCGTCTGCAGCGTGCGTTTGCTGAGACGCTGGGCGGTCTGCGCGATGAGGCCCGGAACACCGGGCAGGTCATGGACTCAGTGCTGGCCGAAGCATTTTCCCGCCTCGGGGCGGACCTGACCAAAGCGCAGACCGGCATCACCCAGACCGGAAAGTCCGCCATTGACGCCTTTGGGGTGGTGGTTGAGAACATCCAGCTGGCTGGACGCTCGGCCACAGAGAACGCAGCCATTCTGAAAGAGGCATTCACCTCGGCCGTACAGAAGGTATCTACCGAAAAAGGCCTGAACTTGCTGGAACAGCAGCTCAAGGCCGCCGCCGGTCAGGGAGTCGACGTGAGCGATGCCCTGCTGCAGGTACGGGAACGGCTGCGGGAGATTCGCCGGTTACAGCAAGATGGCGAGAGCGACATCGCCAAGCCGCTCAAAGACACCTCCGCCGCTGCCACCGACGCGGAAAACAAAATCCGCAACATGGCGTCAACCATCGGCGATACCAGTCAAGCCGCCCAGGAGTTCCGGGAGAAATGGGAAGCAGCCTGGGGCGGAGCCTTTGGTCAGGCGCTCACGAACGCCCGGGAGAAAGTCACCGCACTGTCCACTGCTGCCCGCAACCTCTTCGAGATGAAAATCGGAGGCAACGCCTTTGTGGACGAAGCCGAGTCCGCGAGCGAAGCCCTGGAGCGTGCCCGCCAGCGCACCGATGAGCTCGCCCGGGCCCGCCGCAGCCTGATGTCCAGCAGCCTGGCTGCATGGTTTGCGGACACCGCCCTGGCCGCCGCCGAGGTGGAGGAAAAATTCTGGTCTCAAGCCGTGGCCATGGAGCGATTGAAGGCCAGCATTGAGTCCGGCTCTTACAGCCTGGAGCAGCTGAACCGCATCAGTGAAACGGCTGCCAACAAGTTTGACCTGCTCGACAAGCAGCGCCTGAGCGGCCTGCAAAGCGCTATCGACGCCGCCGCCAGAAAACTCCAGTCTCTCACCGCCACTGCGGACAGCACCCTCAACAGCTTGCGCCAGCGGCTTGCAGATATTCAGGGCGACACCGAAGAAGCTCAGCGCCTGCAGTATGAAGCCGAGCGCAAGCGCCTGGAGGAACAGCTGGAGCAGGCCAGACAGGCCGGAGCCGATGAAGCCGCAGCGGATTACCAGCGATCGCTGGATACCCTGGAAAAGATCTACCAGATCGAACAGAAAAACCGCCGGGAAGAACAAAACGCCCGGGAGAAAGAGGCCGCCGACCGCGCCCGGGAACAGCAGCTGGCGGAGCTGGAGCGGCAGCGGGCGCAGAGCGTGACGACAGTGACGCCCAAGGTCGAAACCGTCAAGACTGTGAACATCACCCTCGGTAGCGAGCGGGTCCGGGTGCTGGCGGACGATGCTGACGCCTTGATCAGAGCACTGGAGAACGCGCGGAGTACAGCACTGTGAGCATCACCCTGTCAGATGGCAGTGTCACGATAGAGTTGCCGGAAGACCTCATCTGGTCGGATCGGTTGAGCTGGTCACCGGTCACGCAGACGATGACCCGCGGGCTGACCGGTGCGCCCATCATCATGTACGACGTCGCCCAGTATGGCCGGCCCATCACGCTTGAACCGCCTGCTGGCGGGGGCTGGATGCTGGCGACCAACGAGCCCCAGATTACCGCCTGGCACAACGCGCCCGGGCAGAAGCTGACGCTGGATTTTCACGGCGAACAGCACACCGTGCAGTTTGCCCACCATGACGGCCCCGGGTATGAGAGCACACCGCTCCGATACCAGATAAACCCAGGCCCGGACTACAAGGTCATCCCCATTTTCCGATTCATCACCGTGGAGCCGTAAGCAATGCCGATTCAGGAACAGAACATCAAATTCGTCGAAAGCCAGGTGATGGACGACGTGCCCGAAGGCGGCGGCGCTGCGACCGGGCGCGAGGTCCCGGACGGCGTGATGAACAACGTGTTCGAGGATATTTCGGATCTTGACCGGGCCATGGGCCGGTTCAATCTGCGCAAGCTGTTTGTCGCTGTCCGCACCCTGAGCACGGATCTTTTCGGTGGCGCGAAAACGGTTGTCACCGCTCTGCCAGAAGATCCGGCCATCGGGTACACCCTGTTTACGACAAATGACCCGTTCGACACCCGGGCGGAAGCCGCCAACCGCGTGGAATCCTATCTGTTCAAAGGCCCCATGTGGCACGGCGCCCTGTACGAAAACCACATCGCCGGCATGCGCCAGATCCGGATCATCCAGCGCGACGAGAACACTACCCTGCCGCCGCGCGGGAAAACCCTCTGCCTGGTACAAAACGAGGGGCAGCCGAACGAAATAGAGCAGTATGTCCGCGTGACCGACGTCAGCACCGAAATGCAGACCTTCACCGATAGTCAGGGCGACTTTCAGCGCCTGATCGTAACCTTGGATCTATCGGATTCCCTGCGGCACGACTTCAACGGTCATACCCCAAGCCGAACCAGCAATTACAACTACACCACCGGCGCCCGGCTGCGGGATACCACCGTCGCCGATGCAGCCCGCTACTTCGGGGCACAACGGCTGACCGCTGCCGCCAATATCGGCGACCTGAAACTGAAAGCCGCCTCCATATTCACGCAACTGGTACCCGCCGCCCAGAGCGAGGAACCGGTCACCAACCAAAGCCTGAACCCGGAAATCGTCCGCACCATCAACGCCGGCACCCGCGATGTTGACGTGCCCCAGCAGGCGCATTCATGGGCGCGGGTAATCACCCCCGAAAACCGCTCCCGCAACATCGTTCAAACCCTGTCGCCCGTACCGGCGCCCGGCAGTCTGAATTTTTCGTTTATGGCTCAGGGCAACTTCTACACCCTGACCGACAACGGCGAAGGCCAGATTTCCGGCAGCGACCCATCCATTGGCGTGGGCACCATTGATTACACCACCGGGGCGGTCAGCGTCACCATGGGCGCCCTGCCTGACGTTGGCAGCAGCGTCATCATGATCTTCGCCAGTCCGGTACATTTTGAAAAGCTGGCGGGCCATGCCGATATAGACACCACCATCAAACTCGAGCAAAGCGTGGGGGAACCAATCAAACCCGGCAGCCTGACCCTGACCTGGCTGGCGGGTGGAGCCACCAAAACCGCCACCGCAGCAGTTGACGGCACCATCAGCGGAGACGCCACCGGTTACGTCAGCCACGTGGCCGGGGAGTTTGTGCTGGAGCTGACCACCCCACCAGACCCTCAAACCAAGCTGGGCGTGGATTACGAAAAGCAGACTGCTAAAACCGTGGTATTCACCGGCGTATCAGAAACCGACGGCATGGTGTCGCTCAATATAGGGGAGGCCGTGGAGCCGGGAACGCTGGAGGCTGAGTGGTATGCGGAATCGATTAGAAAGCGGGACTCGCTGATCGTGAAGAGACGGAACGCCGTGCGCATCAGGAGAAAGCATGAGAATAGTGAATCAACCACTCGGCGATACCATTACTTTGCTAATGACGATGGCGCAGGCGGCTGGACGGGACTGCAAGGGGGCATCGATTACCAGACTGGCGTTTTCACCCTTGCTGTCCTACCGGACGAGACCGAAAAACAATGGAGCAACTACAGCACCAAAGGCGTAACTAGAGAATGGAGTAGCAGCGGTTCCAACACCACCCGCTTCGCCACCGGTACCGTGACTATCAAATACGTGCCAGCCGGCGCCACGGCCACCGCCGTATCCACCGAACTGGATTTGCCCCCGCTGCAAATCCGGGTTCTGCCCCGGCTGCTCGATATTGTCACAGTTCAGGGATCGGTCGAGTTCACCTGGAACGGCAAAAGCTACATCGACCGCCAGGGCGTGATCTACACCGACATCCAAAGCAACGGCAGCGGCACCCCAGTGGGGTCCATCGACTACCTGAGCGGGATCGTCACCCTGGATTATTATGACACCGGCAGCGGGCCTGTTGAGGTCACCAGCCTGCTGGGTGTTTATGGCGACTGGTTCACCGATGAAGCGTTCTTCCGCGCGCCTTCCGCGCCGCTGATCCCGCAGAGCCTGCAGGTACT